>NZ_JBRCAD010000089.1:0-21051 GCF_053493415.1 Trichothermofontia sp.
GAATTGTTGCAGCAGGGCGGGGGGGGTGATCGCATCGAGGGTCACGATCGCTTCCTGGGGAAACTGATCCACTTGCCACGGAGTGGCTTGATCCAGATCTACCACGAGCCTTTGGCCCCAGGTTTGCCGTCCCTGGCGTAGGGCTTGGAGGTTAGCCCCTGGGGTCTGGATTTCTAGCGTGGGGCCGGTCACTGCGAGCCGCCACCGGCTGGCTTGTACCCAATCGGTAATATCTAAATAGCGATACTGGGGGGTGAGGAAGGTGGCCAAAATCCAAGGGGTTGCTTGTGGCTCCGAGAACCACTGCACGGGCTGCTGATTGGGGTTGTTGGTATCCAGCAGGTCTACCCCGAAGAGTTGCATTAATCCGGCATCGCTGATTCCCAACCGGGCATCGCCGTCCTTGCTCGAACGCCATTGGCCCCAGGGGATGGTGTGGGTGCGGCCATTGAGGGTAATCCGATTTCCCTGACGTTCCAGGGTGGGTCGCCCCTGACTCAGCAGCATAGGGGCCAAGGGGGCTTGTTTGTCAGCTCGGACGGGCAGCATTTTGCCCAGTTCTATTAGGGTAATGCCCAGCAGGAGCAGCAGGAAGGGGGAAACGGTGCGATATTGGCTGGTGAATCGCCCCAACCCAACCGGCCACTGCCAACGAAACAAGTTCATGCGCCCTCCCAATGGCTCATCCCTGACCACCACGTCTGCGATAGACTCAGACGGCTATCCCAACGACACTGACAGCCGAGACGGCTATCCCACAAGATTTGTGTCTTTGGTCAAATCCGTACTTTCCATGACAGCAACAAACGGCATGGAATGGGGAGAGTTGCAATAATCGTTCACGAAGTCAATAAACATCAATTTTGCGCTCCCAAGCAACGTCATCTCGTCGGTTGGGGCAGTGGAACTGTTCCCATTCCAGATTTATTGCAGTGCCCTTAATAGATTTGTGATCGAGCAGTTCTAGAATGACTTGATGCGGAACGATGTTTTAATTATGTTTTAATTATCCAGATCTCTTTCGCTCGATTCCTTTACACTTCACCCTATACAGCACTCCCATACCTGGTGAGGTACAGACAAGGAGCTTAAGCCCCTTGTTCGCAAGGCTTGACCGTACTTCATGAGAGAGGGGACGGCTGTATGCTGAGCTAATCTGGCTGCCACTGGCTATCTAAACTTGAACTATCCCATCGTCTTCTATTCTGAATCGGATGGCGGCTACACCATCATACTTACCGACTTGCCAGGATGTAGGTCCTACAGAATTTGGGACAGGAACTTTTTCGTACGCTCTTCCTGGGGACGATTAAAGAAGTCTTCCGGTGTTGCCGCTTCCACCACTAGACCATCCGCCATCAACACAACCCGATCGGCCACTTCCCGCGCAAAACCTACCTCATGGGTCACCACCACCATCGTCATGCCCGATCGCGCCAGGGAGAGCATCACATCCAACACCTCCCGCACCATTTCCGGGTCGAGGGCCGAGGTCGGTTCATCAAACAACATGATTTTGGGCTGCATCGCCAGGGCACGGGCGATCGCCACCCGCTGCTGTTGTCCACCCGACAGTTGACCGGGATACTTGTGGGCCTGCTCCAGAATCCCAACCCGCTCCAACAACCGCATCGCCACTTCCTCGGCCTTCGCCTTGGGCCAGCGCCGCACCCAGATGGGAGCCAGGGTGACATTCTTCAGCACCGTCAGGTGGGGGAACAGATTAAACTGCTGGAAAACCATACCGACTTCCCGGCGGATTTCGGCAATATTTTTCAAATCATGGCAGAGGTGAATGCCATCCACCTCAATACGCCCCTTTTGGTAAGACTCCAGAGCATTGAAGGTGCGGATAAAGGTAGACTTGCCTGACCCTGACGGCCCCATAATCACCACAACTTCGCCCTTATTCACCGTCAAGCTGACCCCACGCAAGGCATGGAAGTGGTTGTCATACCATTTTTGAACGTCTTGGGCAACGATCATGGGACGGGTTTTAATGCCAGCGTCGCCAGCATCCTGAATCATTTCCATTTGTGATTGGGTCATGGCTTGGTCTCTCGTGAATCCTTTCTATCAACGATCGCTCAGCAACACCGCAGACGCATCAAGTTTAGATAGTTGTGTCCACTATTACACTCGACTTGCCCTAGTGCTGTCCAGTATTGAGTTGTTGTTCCAGCCGACGACTGCCGATCGACATGGCATAACAGAACCCCCAGTAAATCACCCCAATAAACAGATAGGTTTCACCGTATTTCCCCAAAAATTCTGGGTTAGCCAAAATCGCCCGACTGATTCCCAGTAGCTCCAACAGCCCCACGATCGACAACAGGGTCGTATCCTGGAACAAGCCAATGAACTGGCCTACGATCGCCGGAATTGAGATTTTGATTGCCTGGGGCAGCACAATCAGGCCCACGGTCAACGGCGCATTGAATCCCAAGGCATTCGCCGCTTCCAGTTGCCCACGGGGAATCGCCTGCAGCCCGCCCCGCACGTTTTCCGCCAGATAGGCTGCACTGAAGAGGGTTAACCCCAGGATCGCCCGTGCCACGCGATCGGGCCGGACACCCTCCGGCAAAAACAGGGGAATCATCACCTGCCCCATAAACAAAATCGAAATCAGGGGCACCCCTCGCACCAGTTCGATATAGGCCATGGATAGTCCCCGGACAACGGGCAGGCTACTTTGGCGGCCCAAGGCCAGCAACACCCCCAGGGGGAAGCACAGCAAAATACTGGCCACGGACATCAGGACCGTCAGCAGCAGGCCCCCCCAGTCATTACTGGCAACCACCTTCAGGCCCAACCCGCCGCGAATCAACCAAAACGCAACCAGAAAGGTGACCCCCCACAATAAAGACAGCCATCGCCCAAGCTGGCTGAACTGCCGTGCCAATTGTCGCCCGCCCCAAGCGCTGAACACACTCACTAGGGTGATGCCTAACCAAAACAATCGGTAGATCGGCGGTGTGGGGATGAGCATCATCCCAACGGCCCCTAAGCTAAGACCCGCCAATACTGGCACCGTGAACAATCGCACGGCCCGTTGCGCCAAGACTCCCCAGGTGAGGCCCGACAACGCCCCAATGATGGCCAGCATCAGCCATAACCGCCAGTACTGGTCGGCGGGATAGCGTCCCACAAAGTAAAGGGGTAGGTTAGCGGGAATCACGCGCCAGTCAGCTTCAACGATCGCCCAGGTCAGAAATTCAACCCCGGCCCACAGGAGCACCCCCCCCAGGGCAATCGTAATCAAGCCGTTCAGCCAGCTACTAAACAGATTTTTTTGGAGCCAGCGGCGGGGGCGGCGGCGAACTTCGGGGGGACTAGCCGTAGACAGCGAGGGGGTCATGGGTTAGCGCTCCTTCACCTGTACCATGCGGTTAAGCTGGTTCATCACAAGCGAAATCATCAGGTTCAGCGTTAAATAGAGCGACATGAGAATAATGAACATTTCCAGGGGGCGTCCCGTTTGATTCAAGCTGGTGCTGGCAACGGAAAACAGATCGGGGTAGCCGATCGCGAGGGCCAAGCTGGAGTTCTTCGCTAGGTTCATGTACTGACTGTTCAAGGGTGGAATAATCACCCGTAGGGCCTGGGGAAAGACCACCAACTGCATCACCTGCCCAGAGGACAAGCCCAGCGATCGCGCCGCTTCCCACTGCCCCCGCGAGACCGCCTGAATGCCCGCCCGCACAATCTCAGCAATAAAGGCCCCGGTATAGACCACAAGGCCCACCAGGAGTGCGGTATATTCCAATGACAGCCGCAGCCCGCCCGTAAAGCGCCCAGGGGTGGGGGATTGGGGCACCTGCCAATTGAAGCCGATCGTGACAATCCCCACGCCGATGATGCCCAAGAGGATCAACCCCACCAGTTGCGGCAAACCCGACTCAGCCCGTTCTACTTGACGTTTGATACGCCATTGCCAAAGCGCGATCGCGGCGATCGCCCCCCCGCCCAGGGCCACAAGCCACAGCCCAAAGGCGGGTGTGATCGTCGGCCACGGCAGATAAATCCCGGTCTTGCTCATGAAAATCGGTCCCGGCAGTTGCACAGGGGTTTGGGGCGGCGGCAAACTGAGGAAAACGGGAAAGTACCAAAATATGAGTTGCAGCAGTAGCGGCGTGTTGCGCACCACTTCCACATACAGCAAACTCAGTTTGCGTAATAGCCAGTTATCGGAAAAGCTGGCCACCCCCGCCAAAATCCCCAACAGGGTTGTCAGCACAAACCCCACCAAAACCACCCGCAGCGTATTCAGAATACCAACGACGATCGCCCTGAGATAGGAATCGCTAGGACTGTAGGGGATGAGAGTTTCCCCAATGCTAAAGCTGGCGGACTTCTCCAGGAAGTCAAAGCTAAACTGCAAGCCCGTGCGATTTAGGTTGTCATTGAGGTTACTAAAGAACACACTCAATACCCCAATCACCCCCGCCAGGATGGCAATCTGAAAAACGGCCTTCCAGAAGCGATCGTCACGCCAGAGCGGAATTGGAGCATCAGGGGAGGATGACATGGGCTGGGGAAAACTCAGTCAATCGAAACTTAGTCAGTGGCGTAGGCATTCTGCCTGTCCCGGGGACAACCGAGATGGCTATCCCCTGTTGCATTTGTAATCTACTAAAACGGGCTAATCACGCTAGGGGGGAATCGGGCACTTAGCGGAACGGCGGTGAATACATCAAACCGCCATCGGTCCACAGCTTATTTAGGCCACGGGGAATCCCTTCCCCAATATTACGATCGTAGATTTCCCCATAGTTCCCCACAGCCTGAATCGCCTTGAGCATGAAATCCCGCTCAATCCCCAATTGGGGGCCGAAATCACCCTCAACACCCAGGAAGGAACGAATATCTTTATTGGTTGTGGTTTGGGCCACCTGCTCCACATTGGCCTGGGTAATCTCAAATTCCTCCGCCTGAATCAGGCCAAAAGTGACCCACTTCACCACGTCAAACCACTGGGAGTCGTTGTTCATCGTCACGGGCCCCAGCGGCTCCTTGGACATCGTGACATCGAGCAAAATATGCTCCTCTGGGTTGGGGAATTGGGTCCGACGGGCAAAGAGTTGGGATTTATCCGAGGTAAAACCATCACAGCGGCCACTGAGGTAGGCTTGCACCGCTTCGGTCCCATCCTGGAATTTCACGTCCGTATAGGTCACTCCCAATTCCGTCATGCGGGAAGTTAAATTCAACTCGGTGGTGGTGCCCGTTTCCACGCAAATAGAGCGACCGTCCATATCTTCTAGACGGGTAATGCCACTGTCGGCCCGCACCATCATCCCCTGGGCATCGAAGAAGGTGGTGGGGGCAAACTCCATCGCATTGCCCCCGGCAGCATCTCGGCTGAGGGTCCAGGTGGTATTACGGGAGAGCATATCCACTTCCCCCCCGCGCAGGGCCGTAAAGCGCTCGGTGGAATCCAGGTTGCGATACTCAACCGCATTGGCATCGCCAAACACGGCAGCAGCGACGGCCTTGCAAATATCCACATCCAGACCAGAGTAATTACCACTGGAATCCACAAAACTAAAGCCTGGAATGGTCCCTTCCACACCACAGATTAATTTTCCCCGCGCCTTGACCGCCGCTAGGCGACTGGTGGTTGCGCCGCTAGAACTTGCAGCCCCCGTTTCACTGGGTTGGCCGGTGGGCTGCGTCCCCCCGCAGGCAACTAGGGATACGCCTAAAGCCAGAGCACACAGTGAGATTAGACCCTTTTTAGACATTGTGGTATTCACAAACAGCAGTGGATTTTAAGGTTGATTTTGGTTGAGTAATGGTAAAGCAGATGCCACAGTTGGCGAATAGTTGGCGAGGAGTCCTGACTGCCTTATACATTCCGGGTATCATACTACAAGGATAAAAAAATATGGAACTGTCACTTAATCCACCGCAATCGCGACGCGATCGTGGTATAGACACGATAGCCATGAAGCCGATCAGTAGAAATGCTCACCTGAATAGGGGATTGGTCGAATAGGCCAGCGATGTTAGGGGTCGCGATGAGCAGTGACGATTCGGTGATGGCGATGCCGTGGGCGCTGTTATGGCTTGTCGGTGGGCATCTCGATCCGGGATCGCGATCGGTACAAGCAGTTATGATGAGTCCAGATCAGCCCATATCCCCAAGATGGCAAAGGTGAATGCAGGAAAGAAGTCAAAAATTGAGTCGGCGTAAGCCTTGGTTCCTGGTATCACAGCCGTGGCAACTCAAGCTGTCACTTCTGAAAACCCTGGTGCAACGGGATCTGGAAGCTCGCTATAAAGGGTCCATTTTGGGTAATCTGTGGCCCTTGCTGAATCAGCTTTCCCAGCTTCTGATCTATACCTATGTGTTTTCGATCGTCCTCCAGGTAAAGCTCGATTTGGCCAGTATGCCCAACGGCAACGTCAGCTTCAGCCTCTGGTTATTTGCGGGATTATTGCCCTGGAATGCGTTCACAGCGGGGCTGTTGCAGTCTGCCAATAGCCTGGTCACCCAGCCCAATCTGGTGAAAAAGGTGGTCTTTCCCCTGCGGTTGTTGCCCCTAGTGCCGATCTGCTCGGCTTTTATCGAGAGCTTAATGGGGTTAGCGATTCTGGTGCTCCTCGTGGGATTCCTGTCCCAAGGTCTCAATCCAGCCCTCTGGTTACTGCCCCTGGCCTGGTTACCCCAACTCTTGCTGTCGGCGGGGCTGGGTTATCTGGTGGCGAGTTTTACGGTCTTTCTGCGAGATATTCCCCAAAGTCTGGTCGTAATTGTGAATTTGTGGTTTTATTTAACGCCGATCGTGTATCCAGCCCATGTCATCCCACCGCCCTGGCAACATTGGGTGCTCTGGCTCAATCCCCTAGCGGCGATCGTGGAGACCTATCGCGATCTGGTGTTGGTAGGTGAAATGCAACACTGGGGGGAGTGGGCGTTTGCGACGGTTTTGGCGCTCCTTTCTTTCCTAGGCGGGTTGTGGGTTTATCAGCGGCTGCGCCCTGCCTTTGCCGATGTGCTTTAGGCGCTACAATCACTCACGTGTGAGGAATGTTTATTTTCGGCCTTTGGCCGGCTAGCCCCGCTCATGATCACCTCTGAAACTCAATCCCTGGCTTGGCAATCAGAGTCGGCTCCCCAGCCCTCGGATGCCCCCGCGATCGTGGTCCAGAATGTCGCGAAGTGTTTTAAGCAATACCCGCATCCCAGCGATCGCCTCAAGGAACTGCTCTTACCCAACACCAGCAAGGCCCAGTTATTTTGGGCACTCCAGGACATTAGTTTAGAAATTCCCCGTGGGCAAACCCTGGGGATTGTGGGCCGCAATGGGTCTGGGAAAAGTACGCTCTTACAGATTATTGTGGGAACGCTTACCCCCACGCGGGGGCAGGTACAGGTGAATGGGCGGGTGTCGGCCTTGTTGGAACTCGGCAGTGGCTTTAATCCGGAATTTACCGGGCGGCAGAATGTGTTTTTTAATGGCCAGCTCATGGGCCTGAGCCGACGGGCGATCGCCGCCAAGTTTGATGAGATTGCGACATTTGCCGATATTGGGCACTTTATCGATCAGCCCGTTAAAACCTATTCCAGTGGGATGTTTGTGCGCTTGGCCTTTGCCGTAGCGACCAGTGTTGATCCGGATATTTTAATTGTGGATGAGGCCCTATCGGTGGGGGATGAGGCGTTTCAGCGCAAGTGTTTTGCCCGGATTCATGCCATTCGCGAACGGGGGGGAACTATCCTCTTTGTTTCCCACGCTGCGCCGACGATTATTAGTCTCTGCGATCGCGCCATCCTCCTCGATCGGGGGGAACTGCTCCTGTCGGGTACGCCGAAGACGATCGTTGCCAAGTACCAACGACTGATCTATGCGCCCCCCAGTCAGGTGAATGCCGTCCGCAAGGAAATCTATCAGGCCAAACTGGCGGAAGCGGAGAGGGTGGCCGCTGCAACCAGTTCTCCTGGGAAACGGCGATCGCCCGACCTGGATCGGGGCAGCAGTCAGAACCATAGTCATGGGAAAGGTCAGGGGGCTGTTGATAGTGAGTTAGATGCACTGGAGTCCTATGACCCCAATCTGATCCCCTCGACGACGATCGCCTACATTACCAAGGGCGCGAAGATCCACAATCCCCAAATTACCACCTTGGATGGCAAGGTGGTGAATCATCTGATTGCCCGACGATCGTACATTTACACCTATACCGTAGAGTTTTTGCAGCCCGCCCAACGGATTCAATTTGGGATGTTAGTGAAAACCATTAGTGGGTTTGAGTTAGGTGGCTCGGCTTTTCCGATCACACCGGAATTAGCGGATGAAATGACAACGGGTAGTCGGGTAACGGTCCAGTTCCGGTTTCAGTGTTTATTGCAACCGGGGGTTTATTTTCTCAATGCTGGCGTTTCCGGCATTATCGATGGTGAGAGTCTGACCCACTTAGCCCGCTATATTGACGTGGCCATGTTCCGGGTCTATGCGGCGGATGATGGCTATGGAACCGGAATTGTGGATTTACTGATTGATCCCACCTGTACGATCGCCTCAGCCTCAGCGGCAACAGACTAGTCGCTCGAACAGTAAGTTCTGCAACGTTCGCAGTGTTGGCTTTAGCAGCCCGTTCAAAACGCGTCGGTTGGGGCAGTGGAACTGCCCCCAGCCCCGATTCATCGCAGTGCCCCTAAGTTTGTCGTAACGACTTTAGTCATTCCACTAGGCCCTAACCGGGCAACCAGTGCCGCCACCTTAACAGCATCGCTTGCAGGGGGGCCTAGCAACTGTGCGGGTAATTTAGCCATCGGTCTTGTCCAAATGCGTGATCGTTAGGTCATAACTCATCTCCGCCTTAACCCCTGGACCGCGAAAAAGCCCCGTAATCGGAGCGCACAAATGGGGATAGGGACTCGCAACCAAGGCCACATGACCCGCCGCAACAACTAACCCGTGGGTGGGATCATAGCCCCGCCAGCCCGCCCCCGGTAAATACACCTCTGCCCAGGCGTGGAGGTGGCGATCGTCGGAGTCCGGATCACCCTCCTGGTAACCACTCACAAAGCGACTGGCCAATCCTAACTGGCGACAGACCGCCATAAACAGAACCGTAAAATCACGGCAGGAGCCAGCTTTTTGCTGCCAGGTGAGACCGGGGGGAAAGGGCGCACCCGCATCGCGAATTTGGTGTTCACAGTCCTCGTAGATCCGTTGGTTCAGGTTCGTCAGCAGCGCCACCACATTATCCTGATTGGCGTGGGCAACCTCGTAGGCTAACTGGGTTGTCACGGGATCAGGTCCATTGTGGCCAGGGGTGAGGCTATGGAGATAAGGCTGAAGTTGGGTGAGTAGGGAACTGGGATAGTCGATCGGTAGGTGGGTAGCCCAGGGTTCGAGGATATAGACAAAGGGGTTGGCACAGTGGGTTTCTACCGTTGAGGTGGCGGTTAGGGTTAGGTAATCGGTCTTGTCCGCAAATCGCAGTTGCAGCAGATTATTCCCATCGCAATCAAGCATCTCCGTGGTGTGGGCGGCGGGCGGATCAACGGCTAGATCAAAGGCGGATAGGGTCTGGTACAGATCGCTACGGGGACGCAGGCGCACCCAATGGGGGGCCAGTTCAACGGGTTGGCTATAGCAATAGGTGGTGCGGTGAACGATGTGATAGCGCATCTTCCGGTTCCTTAAGCTTGACTGGCCTCACGCTCCAGTAATAGGGTAACAGGCCCATCGTTAAGGATTGTGACCGCCATCATGGCTCCAAATACCCCGGTGGCAACCTTTAAACCACTCGCCCGTAGTTTCACGACAAACGCTTCGTAGAGGGCTTGGGCACGATCGGGCGCGGCGGCGCGATCGAAGGCAAGACGACGCCCCTTGCGGCCATCGCCATAGAGGGTGAACTGGCTAATCACCAGTAATTCCCCCTGAATCTCTTGCACAGAATACGCCCAACGGTCATGGGTGGTCGAGGGAAATAGCCGGAGGTCCAAACACTTGCGGGCCATCCAATCCAGTTCGGCTTCCGTATCCGTAGCCGCAATCCCGACCAATAGGTTGAGACCACGACCAATTTCACCGACAACTTCACCCGCAATCGCCACGGAGGAGGCCGTTACCCGTTGCACAATCACTCGCATCTTCGCTATCCCTAATTTGACCAGATCATGGCACGATCGTTACCCAGCCAGCAGAGTCAGTCGATCCCACCTTGCGCTGGGGCTAGCCGTCGCGGTTGGCGGGAGGGCCAGGCCGGATGCCTCCCCCACAAGGATTCTGCCAGTGACCCTTTTTCCGGCAATCGCTGAGTGAGGGGGGTGTCTTAACCATGCGTGTGTTCGGCAAGTGGCAATGGCTTGGCTGGCTATTGGTGGGCTGGTTAACCCTGAGCTTGACAGGGGGCGTATACCAAGCTGTGGCTACGGCCCCGGCTGTCGCTCCCCGATCGGCCCCCAGTGCTTCTTGGGAAATCTCCATCCGCCAGTCGATCGCGACCTTACTCCAATCCCCCCACCCCAGCCAGGCTCAATTGCAGCAAGCCCTTGCCCAGGCCGCTCAGCTCCACGAGGCTAGCCTCACCCCCTTTCCTGCCAAGCATCAGCCCGGTAGCCCCCAACCCGTGGCCACGCTTGACCCCACTGCCGCCATCCTATACCCGATCGTCTTGCCCGATCGACTGGCAGTGATTGCCGCCCTCCCTAACCAGCCATTGTTCTACCACGCCAGCGCATCCCCCCAAGCCGAAGTCGTGGCAACGTTGCGTCAGTTCCGCCAGTCCCTTAATCCGGTCTACCCCGATGCCCTGCGCCTCCAGGTCAGCCAACAGCTCTATGATTGGTTGATTCGCCCCTTCCGCCCGACCTTCGAGCAGGCACACATCAAAACCCTGGTTTTTACCCTGGATGCGCCCCTCCGAGATCTGCCCATGGCGGCCCTCCACGATGGCCAGCACTACCTTGTGGAGCAATACCAACTGGCCCTCGCTCCCAGCCGCGCCCTCCTGCCGGCAACCCCCTGGACCGACATCCATCCCGTCACCCTGCTGGCGGCTGGATTATCGGCTGCCCGCCAGGGCTTCCCCGCCCTGCCCAACGTCCTCACCGAGTTGGCGGCCATTACCACCTACTTCCCCGCTCATACCCTCGTCAACGAGGAATTCACGGAAGTTGCCTTGGCGCAAGCCCTCCAGGATCACCCTGCCCCGATCGTCCATATTGCCAGTCATGCCCAATCAGGTTTGAGTTCCAACACCAGCTTTATCTTGGCCTGGGAGCATAAAATTTGGGCCGCAAACCTTAAAAAATTAATTGAAGCAAATGTCCGTAGATCCACTATAATTGAGCTACTGGTACTCAGTGCTTGCCAAACGGCATCAGGAGATCAGCGGGCTGCATTAGGGTTAGCCGGGTTAGCTGTCCGATCGGGCGTTCGGAGTGTGGTTGCGACACTTTGGGCTGTGAGTGATCGTTCAACGGCGGAGTTCATGGCAGTTTTTTACCAGCACTTAATGCAAGGCCTAGATAGAAGTCGTGCTCTTCGTCAAGCACAGCTCAATCTTTTGCAGAGTCAAGTTTATGAGCATCCTTACTATTGGGCACCCTTTATCCTGGTTGGTGATTGGCGCTAGTGTATACAGTTCCTCAAGTAGCGAGGATCAGGGTGGATGCAAAAGATAAAACCTAAGCGGCTTCTTCGAGTGGCTCCCCTCATGAGCTTGGTGCTGGCGGGGGTGCTTCTGCTTGGTATGCAGCCGATACTGGCCTCATCGTTCCAGCCCAAGAATGGGGGCAGGCCGAATTCCAACTCCAGTGGCGGTCGGCGGGCGATGTCTTTGTGTCAGATTGCCCCAACGGCAACAGCCGCGTTCGCTTCCCCACACGCGGCAACGGTTACCGTAGCCAGTACGACGCCCCAAACCCTGTTGGTTGAGGTTCCCGCCACCTCAGCCCGCAGTGCCTTGATCAAGCTAGAAGATGGCCAAGGGAACTACCTTTACCATGTCCAGTTCGCCTTATCTTCGGCATCCTCAATAACCCCAGTGACTTTACCCACTACCGTGCCAATCCTGGAAACGGGAAAACCCTACCGCTGGTCATTAGCGATTATCTGTAATCACACCCTCGATCCCAATGATCCAGTGTTTGAGGGCTGGCTTTAGGCTCGGCTCTGTCTTCGTTTGGTCTAACCGGCAAAAACAAGCTTGACAGAACGATCGGGAGGGAAGTGCTGTATATGCTCGTCTGCGTAGGCGCTGGCCTTGGGCAATTTCTGAAATTGCCAAATTTCCGTCCCATCTCGCTAATGGTGCCAGACTGCTATACAATGGAAGACCACTCGCACTATTGCGGGTAGCGTCAGCGGAGCGTATCGGTTGGCGAGGGGCTAACCTAGGGAGAGGTGGCCGAGTGGTTGAAGGCGCAGCACTGGAAATGCTGTTTACTCTAACCGGGTAACGAGGGTTCGAATCCCTCCCTCTCCGTTCTTTTGTCAGCGTCCTATCCTTAGAGGATGTTTTAAAAGGGGGATCGCGGCTAAAACCGCGACCACGAACCTCGACGTTTGGCTGTCCTCAGGGTTGCTTGGCGTTTGTAGTGGCGACTTCAGTCGCCCAAACGGCTGGTTTTTGGACTTTTCAAACACCCTCTTAGACCAGGCGGCTAGCATAGAGGTTGCTCGCCCACGATCGCGCTGGCTCAAAATCAGTTGCCAACGTAGACGCATCTCAATCCCAGAACAGGAAGTTCCCCTGGGCAAGCGACTGGACAACACCAAATCAGGGGTCCGTTTGGTTGCGTGCTCCACGCGACTCAGTAGTATTAATCGAGGGTATTTTTCAAGGGGGTTGAAGTGCCGTGCCCAGCAGGACACGAAATGCTACTGATCACACCTAAATATCTAGCCTATTCCCTATTATCCACAAGCTATCCATGCTGTCTTTACCGATCGATCCGATTGTTCTCACTCTCCTTGTTCTCATTGTTGCCCTAGTTGGCTTTATTTTTGAATGGTTACCCGTTGACTTAACAGCGATTACCGTTACCGTTGTTCTCATGCTTCTGGGCCTTGTCACCCCAGAGGAAGGCATTTCGGGGTTTGGCAATAATGCCACCATTACGGTGATGGCCATGTTTATCCTCAGTGCGGGTATTAGCAAAACGGGGGTCATTCAAATTCTCAAGCGCTTCCTCATCAATTGGGGTGGCGATTCCGTTGAACGGCAGATCTTTACAATGGGCTGTCTCGTGGGTCCCGTGAGTGCCTTTATTAACAATACGGCGATCGTGGCTATTTTCCTTCCCCTAATTGAAGACTGGAGCCAGCAGAAAAAGATTTCCGCTTCCAAGTTAATGATTCCCCTGTCCTATGCAACGGTAATGGGTGGGATGATGACCCTGCTGGGCACCTCCACGAACATCCTTGCCAGTGGCACCTCCCAGCGCTTAGGCTTTCGCGAGTTTCACCTATTTGAATTTACCAAACTAGGAATTATTACATTCACAATTGGTTTACTGTACCTCACCTTTATTGCACCACGTATTCTCCCCTCTCGTAAATCTTCAACGGGGAATTTTGAAGAGGATTATGGTCTTAAAGACTACATTAGCGAAGTGGTGATTACCCCGCGATCGCCCCTGATTGGGAAGACAATACGCCTTAGTGAACTTCAAAAAAGGTTTGATATTGGCGTCCTAGAGCTAATTCGAGGTCAGTCTCGATTTACCCAACCCCTTTCTGATAAGGTGCTAGAAGCTGGTGATATTTTAGTCGTAAGAGGTAGCCGTGAAAACCTACTTCAAATTCGTGAAGAAAATGGCCTAGATATTGTTCCTGATGTCAAGTTCCAAGAAAAGGAAGTTAAATCTAGCCTCCAATCTGGAGAGGAGGAAATTGCTGAGGTTTTGTTGCTCTCCAATTCCCGTCTCAATGGGTCTACCCTGCGCGAGCTACGCTTTCGAGAACGGTATAACGCCACCGTCCTTGCGATCCGGCGGGGGGAAGAACTCGTTTATGAACGTCTAGGAAGAATCCCCCTACGATTTGGTGATGTTCTTCTCGTCCAAGGTCCCCGTCAAAGTTTTTTGGGGTTACAAACAACCCGTGAAATGTTGGTGATTGAACAACGGGATGCCACTGCCTACCGGCAAAATAAAGCGTGGATTACGATCGCGATTTTGCTCTTCGTTGTCTTGAGCGCAGCCTTCGAGATGATGCCTATCCTGGTCAGTGCGTGGGTCGGGGTAATCCTCATGGTGGTCACAGGCTGTATTAAGCCAGGAGAGGTCTACGGCGCAGTACGCTGGGATGTTATCTTTCTGCTGGCAGGGTTGATTCCCCTCGGTATTGCGATGGAGAATTCTGGCGCAACAACATGGCTAGCTGAGCAATTAGTGGCGATCGGGGGTGATCTATCGGGCTACTGGATTTTAGTCTTTTTCTATCTGGTGACCGCGTTATTAACCGAAATCCTTTCTAATAATGCGACGGTAGTCTTGATGATTCCTGTGGCGGTTGAAGTGGCCAAAGTCCTCAGCCTCAATCCCTTTGCTTTTATGTTCGCGGTTACCTTTGCGGCATCGAACAGCTACATGACCCCGATCGGCTATCAAACTAATACAATGGTGTATGGACCGGGTGGCTATCGTTTTTTGGATTTTACCCGTGTGGGCGCACCCTTAACCTGTCTCTATACCTTCCTCACACCATTGTTAATCCTGTGGCTCTATGGCCTAGAAAGCCCTTAAACCCTAGATAAAACTGGACATTCCAGGGGAACCGATGGGGAAATTTGAGCTATTAATGATCATAAAGTGAACCCACCGGGCTAGGCCCAGTTTCGGCTTCAGTCTTGGACCTATCCAACCTGATTACCTGTCCGATGACCCATTCTAGTTCACCCCTATTCCCCATCGTTACCATGCCTAATCACTCCCGTCAGACCCTAGCAGTCCTCAGCAACGGTAGCCCTCAACAACGCCTGATCCGGGTGATCGGGGCTTGGACGATCGCCCTTAGCCTCTTCAGCCCAGCCGCTTGGGCCGGTGATCCCTTCCGGACAACTAACCCCGCCGCGATCGGCCCCCAATCGGAGGCAGCCTTTCGCGCCATTTTTGAGCGGGGTGATTATCGCGCGGCGGAAAGCCAACTTCAGCAAGCCCTCAACCAAGAACCGGATGAACCGCTCGGCTACGCCCTCCGGGCATCCCTAGCCTATAGCAATTGGCAAGCAGCCACCCAAGAAACGGTCAAAGCTCAGGCCCTTGCAGATTTGCAGCGCTACGCACAACAAACCCGCGAAGTCGCCAATCGCCTGATTGGGCGTGACCCCTTGCGGGGCAACCTGTATGTCGCCGTTGGGCATTTTCTGGAAGGGGCCTATATCGTCAGCAAGGAGGGCGGTGTCAGTGGTGCCCCCCGTGCCCTAGGACGGCTGCAATTGGTGCTCCGAGCACTGGACGCAGCAGAGAAAGTGAATGCCGATGACCCAGAGTTAAACCTCATTCGCGGGTATATGGATCTGATGTTGGCGGTTAACCTACCCTTTACCAACCCCGATCGGGCAATCTCGCGCCTCCAGGACAAGGCTGCCCCCGCCTATCTGGCCCAACGGGGAGTTGCCCTGGGCTATCGAGATTTGGGCAAGAGCGATCAGGCCATGACTGCGGTGAACAAGGCACTAGAACTGACCCCAGGTAACCCGGATTTGTTCTACCTCAAGGCGCAGATCCTACGCCTACAATCCAAGTATGAAGAAAGTCTCACCTGGTTTCAAAAAGCCCTGGATCAGCGAGAACAATTGCTCCCTGCCCCGGCCCGCCAAATTGCCTATGAGCAGTGCCGCACGGAGCAGCAGATGACGGGCAAATCCCTAAATTGCCGTAGCCGACTAGCCGCTAGTTAGGGGATGCTGCCCAACGCAGCAGCGACTAGCGGCTGATCCGTAGGCATTAATCGGTGAAAACGAGCCAGTCCAGTTACTCAGTCGCCACCGGACCACAGGGGTGGATCGCGTAAAATGGGCAGTGAACAACACCGTAAGGGGTTGCTAACCTCCCTTCGCAGCCCCGACTAGACACGAACAAGACCCGATCTCAAGACGCATGGTATTGCAGGATAACCCCCAGCCCCAACCCCTTTGGCTGACGATCGCCCGTCTTTTACGGTGGGATAAACCCGCCGGGCGCTTGATCTTACTGGTCCCGGCCCTCTGGGCAATCTGCATTGCAGCACAGGGACTTCCTCCCGTGGGCCTTGTAGGCGTGATTATTGTGGGTACCCTGGCCACCAGTGCAGCGGGGTGTGTGATCAACGATCTTTGGGATCGTAATATTGACCCCCAGGTCACTCGCACCCGCGATCGTCCCCTGGCGTCCCGTGCCCTGTCCTGGCAAACCGGGATCGGGGTGGCCGCGATCGCCCTCTTAGCCGCCTGGGGGCTGACCGCTTACCTCAATCCCTTCAGCTATGTCCTGTGTGTAGCAGCGGTTCCGGTCATTGTCCTCTATCCCCTTGCCAAACGCGTTTTCCCAGTGCCTCAACTCGTGTTGGCGATCGCCTGGGGGTTTGCGGTGTTGATTAGCTGGAGTGCAGTTGTGCCCCAATTGACGCCCTTTACCTGGCTGCTCTGGGGCGCGACGGTGCTGTGGACCCTGGGCTTTGACACGGTGTATGCGATGGCTGATCGCGAGGACGATCGGCGGCTTGGGGTTAATTCCAGTGCCCTGTTCTTTGGGGACTGGGCGCCCCAGGCCGTGGGCCTATGCTTTGCTGGTACAGCGGGACTCCTGGCAGCTTTGGCAATTGGCATGGCGATGCACTGGAGCTTTTGGATGAGCTGGGGCGTCGCGCTCGGGGGATGGGTCTGGCAGTACCGACGCCTGTTACAGCCTACGCCCGAAGTCTATGGCAAAATTTTTCGGCAAAATGTCTGGCTGGGGTTTATTTTGCTGGCAGGCATGGTTGCTGGCCTGCGGCTCTAAGCACCCATACGCTCCATGACGATCTCAGGATGATGGCGTTAGCTTAGGATGATGGGGCTAGACACAACGGCAGCCTCAAACGTCACCCTCTACCTGTTGGCGATAGTCAGCGGCGGTGAGGGCATCATCCAGATCATGCAGATTGGCAACGCGGACCTTCAGTAACCAACCTTCCCCATAGGGATCAGCCGTGAGTTGCTCCGGCGCTTCCACGATCGCATCATTGCGCTCAATCAACGTGCCGGACACGGGTGCGTAGAGTTCTTCCACCGCTTTGACGGATTCCACCGTGCCCATGACGTCCCCTTTCGTTAGGGCATCACCCACCTCTGGCAGTTCCAGGAACACGATGTCGCCCAATTGGTCGATCGCAAAAGCACTAATGCCAATCGTCGCGATTTCCCCCTCAAGCCGGACATACTCGTGGGTATCCAGATATTTCAAATCGTCAGGATATTCCAAGGACACAGTTCTACCTCAGACAACGATTGGTTACGTTAGCAAAGTTTAGCGGTTGGTGGCTACTTGTTGACCAGATGAACTTGTTGACCAGATGACCGTCCACACCCCGTATCCCCTGCACCTAAGGTTGAGGATTATTACGGGGTTGGACAAAGAACCAGGGGACAACGGCATCATACAAGCGATCGGCCAGCAAGGTATTCCCCGCATCGGTTAAATGGACTGGGCTGTAGAAGGCTTGCTCTGGGAAGTCCGCATAAAGATTGTAAAAATTCAGCGTCGTTACCCGGTTCGGAAACTCTTGTTTGAGGGCGCTGACCTTAGCATCCAGGGACTGATAGCCTGTCGTAATTTCCTGCCGATAGGCAGGGCTGAGGTCACTTAATAATGCCGTCTCACTGGGATGGGGGGCATCCCCCCGTCCCGTGATCTCCGGTTGTAGGGCAATGATCACAGGTTTCTGGGTGGCAGTCGTCAGACGGGCAATCTGGCGGAGGTTGTTTTGGTAGCGATCGAGCCGCCGATCGCGTTCAGCATTATCCCTGGGCAATTGTTGGGTGAGGGAGGCCGCATCGATCGCCAATAGGCTTGTTCCCACTTCCGGTTCAGGCGAGCGGAAAAACCAGTAGTGGATACCTTTGACCAGGTAGGTCCCGGCCACCCATGCACCGACTTCCTGGCGCAGGTGGTGAGCAAGATGGGTCGAAGCATTGTTGAGAAACGCCGCTGCCATCGGAATATCGGTTGCCTCCACCTTGCTGTTCAGCAGCAGATCGGGATAGCCATTCAGAACAATCACCAAATCGGGGCTGTACTGCAAAACCTGCAACGCTAATTGGGCCAATTCATTGCCAGAGGTATAGCCAGGAACTGCCGCATTAATCACCCGATACGTGCCATCCCGTAGACGGGGGGGGCGGGTCAAGGCGCGATCGACCTCATCCTTGAAGTAGGGCAGAACTTCCGGGCGGAAGCGCTCTGGATGTTGGGTTTGGGCCGCAATACGCTCATTGAGGCGCGTTTCCAGACGGTGGGTTAAGGTGGTGGCATTACTGGAACTGAGGCTGCCAAAGGCTGTTGACCCCCCTAGCACAAAGATCCGAATTTCCCCCTGGGGCTTGGGGAGCGGTAGGGCGTTATCGGCGCGAAAGCCTTGCTCGTTAATTGTCCAGAAGGCTGTTTGCTGGTTAGGGAGCAAGCGATAGCCCATGAGGACGCTGCGTTGGGCCTGGAGTTGGCCGTGGTTGCGCAAACCATCGAGCGGTTGGTCGCGATCGCTGACAAATTGCAACCGGTAGGCCGTCACCGATTCCGGTTCCCCTTCGTAGGCACGGATGGCGCTGCTATCCCCCAACATCAGGGCAACAAGCCGCAGCAAGAGTTCCAGGGTGATCAGGGTGAGAGGCACACCGAGAAGGACGATCGTCGGCCAAAACCAGCGAGGTCGTTGCTGTCGTCGGTATTTGCTGCGATAGGGGCGACTTCGGCGAAACATGCGATTTAGCATTGGGAGGGGAATAAGGCAATGGAACCCTAGGCCAGGGATCTTGTCGGTTTGGGTAGAAAAAACTGGCCCCATGGGCAATACGTGCTGACTAGCAGTATACGCGACAGGTTGTCCCTAGACAGGACGGATGCTGGTGCAGAGTCTGCCCCACCCTAGCTCAGGGATCATTTCGCCGAAGAATTGACCCAAGTTTGGTAGGGTATTGCAAGTGGGCCTTTTCACTAGACCCAATACTGTCTTCTCGCGATGGGACGGTTCCTATGTCCGTAACTCGGCCCCCAATAACCCCCCAAAACCTATTGTTTGTCTGCCTGGGCAATATCTGCCGATCGCCGACAGCCGAAAATATTATGCGCCACCTGGTGGAACAGGCTGGGTTAGGGGATGCGATCGGCTGTGATTCAGCCGGCACATCGGCTTACCACGTGGGGAGTCGTCCCGATGCCCGGATGAGTCGGGCGGCGGCGGCCTACGGCCTAGAACTGGTCGGGCGGGCACGCCAGTTTGAAGTGGCGGATTTTGAACGGTTTGATTGGATTCTGGCAATGGATCAGTCCAACTACCAGGATATTCTTGCCCGCGATCGCCAGGGACGTTATCACCATAAGGTGAAGCTGATATGTGATTTTTGTCAGCACCATCGCGATCGTGAAGTCCCCGATCCGTACTATGGCGGTCCCGAAGGCTTCAATTATGTCCTGGAACTGCTTTTCGACGCCTGTGAAGGGTTACTCACCAGCCTCACTGCGGGTCAGGTGAACCTCTCGGCAGATCACACCAAGTCATAGAGCGCTGGCAACTGGCTACACTTGAGTTGGCCGCATGGCGCAATGCCCTGTTGTTACACTGCGTGACCCAAAAATAATTGGGATGCAAGCCCCGTCCTTCTAGGACCGCTTTGAGTAAATTGCATCCACCTCAATCAAGGTGCTAGAGTTGAGGCATGGTAACCCTCACTTACGAGTACAAGCTGCAACCTACGCTTGAGCAAGCAGCGATTATTGCGGACTGGCTGGAGATTTGCCGGAAAGTTTACAATTTCGCGCTGGCCGAACGTAAAGATTGGGCGCGTTCTCGCAAGTGCGACATCAATGCCTGCCGCATCGATCGGGAGTACATTATCCCTGCTGCTGCCCAGCGGCCTACATACTACTCCCAGTGCCAGGCACTGGCGGCTGCCAAACAGCAGTTCCCAGAATTGAAGCGCCCCCATACGCATGTATTGCAACAAGTGCTGCGACAAGTGGAAGCGGCCTTTGTGGCGATGTGGGAGCGAGGACATGGTTTCCCCCGGTTCAAGCAACGGCTGCGATCGTTTCTGTATCCTCAGCCCAACCGACATCCCGTTCAAGATGGGAGGGTGGACTTGCCCAAGCTCGGCAAAATCCCCATGCGGATGAGCCGTCCGATTCCCGCTGGCTTTGCGGTCAAGCAGATTCGCGTGGTCCGTCGGGCATCGGGGTATTATGTACACCTGATTCTTCAGAGTGAGGTGCAAGTCCCGGCTCCCCAGCCGCAGGGTGAGCCGCTGGGAATAGATGTGGGGATTGAGTCGTATGTGGCGACGTCCAATGGTGAACTGATTCCGAATCCTCAATTCTTGGTGAGCGGACAACGCAAGCTGCGATCGCTGCAACGTCGTCTCAAGCGGATGAGGAAAGGTTCTCGCAATTGGCGCAAGCAACAGCAACGAGTAGCTAGACACCACGAGTATTTGAGCAATGCTCGCAAGGACTTCCAGTACAAGCTAGCTCATCATCTCTGTGATCAAGCGGGGATGATTTTTGCTGAAGACTTGAACCTGAAAGCGTTAGCCAAGGGGATGCTGGGCAAATACTGCCTGGATGCAGGTTGGGGGTCTTTTCTGAGCATTCTCAGCCATGTATGCTGGCAGCGTGGGGTCTATTTTGCCAAGGTGGAAGCTAAGGGCACCAGCCAAACTTGCCCCAGTTGTGGGGTGGTTACCGGCAAGAAGCATCTATCCGAGCGCACCCATCACTGCCCAGAGTGTGGCTACACCGCGCATCGGGATGTAGCAGCAGCTCAGGTAGTGAGGCAGCGCGGGATTGCAGCGGTGGGGCACATCGTCAAGAAGCTTGGTGAGGGCAATGTCTAAGACACCCTGTGAGCCAAG
>NZ_JBRCAD010000090.1:0-7408 GCF_053493415.1 Trichothermofontia sp.
GCCTGATGGGGCTGATCTTCCTGTTCGCGGGAGATTATTTCTTTGGTGCCCAGTGGACCCACTGGCAGGTGATGGTGTTTTCAACGCTGGCTTTTTCTCGCATTAGTCTGGCGCTGGCGATGCGATCTGAGCATGATTTTGTGTTTGGTGCAGGCTTTTGGGCCAATAAACCGATGCTGGGGGCGGTGGGGTTGACGTTTGTCCTCCAAATGCTAGTGATTTATGTGCCCTGGCTCCAGGGGATGTTCAGTACCCAGGGGCTATCGCCGCAGGAGTTAGGGATCTGTCTGGTGATGAGTACGGTTGGGTTCTGGGCCGTGGAAGCGCAGAAACTTTTCTTCCGGCGCCGGGGTTAGTAAAGCCCATTTCCCTCACCCCCCAGCCGTCCCTCCCCCACGGTGCGAGGAGAAGTCATGGGAAAATATCGTCGGCGTTCAATCCTCGTCTTGGAGGAGGATCGTGAGCGATCGCTGCACCCGTTCGCGCGTGGCTTGCATATAGGGACCGTGGAGCCGCCGGGAAGCCGCCATCAGGAACAAGTAGGCACTGGCGAGATTGAGGCCAGCGACTGCACAAATGGCACTAAACCAGGGCAGCCCAGCCAAGTGACCAATCCAGATCAACACCACTTGCAGTAAGACAACCCCCATCATCACTAGGCCAAACCCGATCGCCAGCAGGGTAAAGCCACTCGTGATCCGTTTCTGTTCGACACTGGCTTCGTGCAGGGCAATTTCCAGGTGTAAATCCACCAACATCGTCACTAGGCGCAGCAGGCGTCGCAGATAGTAATTAAACCCGTCCAGCAACTCACGAACGGCCACGACCCCACCCTCCCAAGAGTAGCCCCAACAAAAACCCAATCCCCAACGCCGTTAGCAGACTTGTTCCCAAATTCTGCTTGGCCTTTTCGGTTACCTCCGGCAGTACATCCTTCTCAAACTGGGCAAATAATTTCTCCGTGCGTTCTTCCAGCTTGTGGAGGAGGGGTTCTAACTGGGCGATGTCCAAACGAGACTTGGATTCCGATGCGATGCGCTCGGCTCCGGCCTTGAGTTGGGTGGCTTCGGCTTGGGCTAAGGTGTATAACTCGGCCAACTGTCGCCGGATGAGGGTGCGGGTGCGATCGGTCTGGGCAGCAATCTGGTCTACCACCTGTTCCAGATTGCCGCTGGTGGCCTCCAACGACTCGCGTACCACCGCTGGCCATTCTTCAAGGATTAGAGGGACCAAACTAGAAAAGTGTTCTTTAAATTCAGTGGTTGATAGGGTGGGTTTATTGTCGTTATTTTCCACGATCGTGCCCTCGATGAATCATTAGGGTAATTAAAACTCATAACCATAACGCAGTCGGCGCGATCGGGGCGATATCGGGATCAATGCCCCCCACCTGGTTTGATCGCAATAACCACAGCGAGGCCCCTTGTTGTAAAAACGCTTTGCCGATCGCCTCAAACGTCAAACGCGGCAGCAAGGTCCGCCAACTGATCAAGGTATTGTAGAGGGTATTAAACGGGTCTTCCCACAGATCCGCCCCCAGTAACGGGGCCTGATCCTCCCAGTCCGATCGCACAATGCCCATCGGCATCAATTTTTGACTCAGGGCCTTTTCCAGGTAAACCAATTGCTGCACCTGTTGGGTTTGGGGATGATCGGGATGGGCCGCTAGCCAGGATTGGATCTGGGTGTTCGTTTGCATCAAGATTTGCAGCCGCCGCAGGGCGAGATAGAGGGCTTGACTGGCATCCTGAACACAGGAATTAGTCGGTCCCACAAAAGTCCCTCCCGTGCCATCCCCCACCCGATACCGCGCCGCCATTGCCTCCAGGGCATACCGCAAGGCATTGAGCGGCGATCGCACCTGCCCCTCGCCAAAATCATAGGTTGCCGTCAAGGCTGGGAAGCGAATCAACACATCGGCCACGGGCCGCACCCCCAACCACCCCCGCTGGCGATCGCCCATATAGGCCGACCAATCCATGCTGCCGGAAATAATGCCATCACTGTTATGGGTGTAGATTTGCTTGTAGGTAATCTCAAAGCGCAGGTCATCACTGAGCGGGTCCCGCACCACCTTGGCCACGCCGTAGGAAAAATGCCCAAAATAAATGCCAAAGGGCGCAAATTCCTTTTTCTTGCCGCCAATACCACCATAGACATGCATCAGCAAGGCGCGATCGCCCTCCTGCCACTGGTCGATCGCGCTAGAGATGGACGCTTCCCCCGGGGCCAGTAGTACGGATTTAATCTGGCCCTTCTGTTGGGCGGTTCCCTGCCAGCAGCGTTTGGTGAGGTACTGAATCGCAGCCTGTTTCCCCAGGACGACTTGATCCGGTTGCAATCTGAGCAGAGCACGGGGCGCGATCGCCTGCACCACAAACTCGCCCTCCCGATCCTGGGCACCGTAGATATACCACCCACCTTCATTCAGGACCGATTGCTCCAGGCCGCGATTGCTACTGGAGAAGACCCCCTCATGGCTGGGAAGCACCTGGGGAATGCGCACGGTGGCCACTGGCCCATCAAACTGACGGGATTCCCGGTTGAAATGGCGCCCGGTAAAGGTATCACTCCCCTTCGCCACGGGTGCGCCAATTTGCACAAGGCCATAAAAGCGTCCCGTAATTTGGACCGGCTCCTGGGTAATGAAGAGGGTCGGATAGGCTGTCTCTTGCCCGGTGTCTTCAGCCGCTGCCATCACCCGCACTGGCCCCGCGAGTTTCACGATCACGTCATCCTCCGGATGACCTGCCGCAAGGGATGCCAACGGACCCACTCGCCGCCAACCGTCCAGGCGATCGGGGTGCACCCGCCCTTGTTGCATACTTTCCTGGGTCTGTTCACTGAGGTACACATCCCGCGTCACGGACTGTCGCCACTGCTGGAGGGCGGGCAAATCTTCCCAACACAGCCGCACGCGTTGCCCTTGCCAATGGCGATGGTCGGCATCGGTTTGATAGACCTCGAACCAGACCCCCTGCACCTGAGAACGTTCGGATTTCCTCGGCAGGATGAGGCGACCGATCCAGGTCCCTACGGGAACATAGGTATCCGGTGGCAAAGATTGCTGGACAGGATAAAAGTCGTAGCGGTTGCAAGGAAGCTGTTGGTAAATCGCGTAATTACTAGGTTGGGCGAGACTGAGGTCAACCGCTGCCTTGGCGGTATGGGGCAGTTCCAATCGACCCGCTAGGATGTCCAAAATATAGTCAATCGTGCGTTGTAGGGCAGTGTGACCGTCGGGTAAGACCAGGTTCGGGTCCAGTAAACCACCGGGGACATTGTGACCCACGCCCCGCAGGGGCACGATCGTGATTTTGCCCGCCCGCCGTGCCCGGTTCCAATAGGACAGGAAAAGCAAGGGACGCCGACCGGGAAACATCCGGGGACCGAGGCGCTGCACATTATCCTTCTCCCCTTCAAAGTGATAGAGATGCTCTAGCTGGAGATAGCGGTTATTCCCACTCATTACCCCACCCAGGGAAATCAGTTCGATCGGGGCCTGGATCGCCTGTTTCAGAAACGCCGCCGTCCCCGCTGCCACCTGACCGCCGCCACTGTAGCCAATCATGGTGATGGGAATGCCGCTGCCCGGTACATAGCCCTGCCGGAGCAGACTATCGTAGAGGCGCTGGGCAATCCCCCGGTTATAGATGGGACCATAGCGTTGATCCGCCGACACGCTGACTTGCAAGACATTGCGAATATTGATCACATACCCCAACAAGCTTTGGGGATTTTTCAGCCGGAGCCACTCCGCCAACTGCCAGAAAAACGCCAGGGGCCGATGGGCAGACGTGAGCGGTTGATTCATCACCGAATAGGACAGGACATCCCGCACCAAACACACCTCCGGGGGGAGGGCCATCGCCAGTGCCCGTAAAAAATCCTCCACATCCGGCAGATATTGCTGGGCCGATCCTTGGCCGATGCCATCCAGGTAAACAAGGTAGCGGTGATAGGGAGAAGCCTGGGCTGCCCGATCGGCTGTTGCCGAATTCGCCGTCGCCGCGATCGTCGTCACGGGTTCCCCATACCAACCGGCCCACCAGCCCAAGGCCTCCAGCGGCGCCAACAGGGCCGCAAATAGGAACGCAATGATGCCCATCCGCACCAGATCGATCACCAACCGGATCTGACTGCTGAGGGCCTCATAGCCGAGGGCCAGCAAACGCTTCACGGGCGGTAAGAGAATAATCACAACCACAACCGCGATCGCAACCAGCAGCCACCGATAAAAACGCCTTACCCCTCGGTCCACAGCCATCCCCCTATACAGTCTGAAAAAGTCAACCGTTCAGGTTTAAGTACCCCATATTGCCATATTGCGCCTGAGCGCTTCAGGGCTAGCCCCCTTAGCCCCCCACTAGCCACCGCGCCCACCCAAACAACAGTCGGGCCAATGGCTCAACATCGACCCGACCCGACCGAAGCCCCGCTTCGTGTCCCTTGGTATCCCTTGGTGTCCCTTGGTATCGTAGTGGTTTTAAGGGTTAAGCAGTTATTGAACGCTTACCCAATGACAAGGGGTTAAGCCAGTCTTCACCCGCCTACTCGATTGTGATCGACTGGGGTCCCCGACTCGTATCCGCCTTCCCATTACCGTCCGATCGCCCCGTAACCTCCCCCGCCTGCTGATCTAGCCAACTCTTAATCGGATCATCATTAAGGTTAAGCCGTAGCAACCCCGAACACAGGCCCCCCAGGAAGGCCACCGGATGTTGGGCCAACTCTTTTATCACCGGAGACAATTCATCAAAAAACATAAAATCCAAACTCACAATGCAACGCGCTATCCACCTTGGAATTTTAACGCTTTATAAAGCTTTGTGAACCGACTGACAATTGCGCAGCGATCGCACCCCCCCTAACCCCCGGTTACCCTGCCGCCGATCGCAGTTCCGTCAACTTCGCCTTCACCGTCTGGATGTCCTGCCACATTAGCCATTTGGGACTGCCCTTCTCACGCGAAGGATTCCGCAGCAAGTAAGCCGGGTGGAAAATAGGCATACACAAGCGTCCTTCCCACGGCAACCACTGGCCCCGGATCTTGGTAATCCCCTCCCGATGCCCCGTCACCCCCCGCACCGCCGTCGCCCCAGTAAGCAGAATGATTTTGGGATCAACCAACCGAATTTGTTCCAAGAGGTAGGGCCGACAGGCCGCCATTTCCTCTGGGGTAGGAACCCGGTTACCGGGCGGGCGGCACTTTACCATATTGCAAATATAGACATCCTGCTCACTGTTCAAGGCCACCGACTCCAGGATTTTCTCCAGCAGTTGGCCCGCCTTGCCCACAAAGGGTAAACCAGTTTCGTCCTCATTCTGCCCCGGTCCCTCACCAATGATCATAATGTCTGCCTGGGGATGGCCCCGATCGACTACCACGTGGGTGCGGGTAGACGCCAGATCGCAACGTTGGCATTGGCGACAGTGGGCCGTGAGGGCGGCGATATCCCCATAGGTTCCCGGTGGAATGGGGATCGCCGCCGCCGTTGGGATCAGGTCCGGATTAAAGTCAGGGGGCGAGGGCGCCACCGCCACTGCTGGCAGGGACGGTTCTGGCCCAGGCGTTTCAGGTGCCAGATCGAAAAGGCTCATTTGCTCTGGATGCGTCATGGGGAGAAGACGATTATTCCTAGGCAATCGGGGGCGTATTCACACAAATTAATGTTCACTTTACCGTATTCCTGAAACAGGTTTAGAGCCACCCTGATCTGCCTAGCCTGCCGACTGGCTCCGTCAACCAGGCTGACGCGATCGTAGCGCCAATCGGGGACTGTTCATAAATCTTTGACCTGTTACCCACCCAGGTATCAATAGAATTGCTAAGCTAGGAGTGGGACCTCTGTGCGCAGTGGGTAGAGAGATTGCATCACCGATAACTGCTTGGGAAGGACTAAACACTGGTTCGGTGGCCGACATAAGTTGTCAGTATAATTTGTCCAATAACATGCGCATACCGGCACGCTTTATACGGACAAAGCCGAAGCCGTAGGGGATATCGATCCGAGGGAAATTGGGTAGGTTATCCCCAGATGGAAGAAGTGCTTTTCTGTGTAAATGCTGAGTCGAGACAAAAGCAGAAATGGCAGGATTGAAGCAATATCCCTGGCCATTGTTGGCTCTGGGGCTTACCCTTAACAGAGACGTTCCCCGAAGCGGAGGTCTGCGATCAATTTCCCTAGGAGGGTTTGACTGAATCTTGCCTAGGCGTGCTCGACTGAATCCGAAATTATAGTATGCCTTTATTCTGGCTGGAGATGTCCCATGTTGCGCCGCTGCCTCTCGTTTACCACCCTCGTTGTCTTGAGTACGCTGCTCCTAGCCGGGGAAGCAACGGCGGAAACCCCCCTCACCCAGGCAGTGGTGGAAATGGTGCGTAACCGGGTCCAACTCCTGCGGCAAAATGCCCAAGCCCGTGATGCCCGTGTGGCCGATCGTCTGACTCCGGGCGATGGGGTGGCAACAGCCCGACAATCCCTCGCCGAACTACGCTTCAATGACGGGTCCTTAGGGCGACTCGGAGAACGGGCCGTCTTCTGGTTTACCCCTCGCACCCGCACCTTTTCCCTTGCCAACGGCACCGTCCTGCTGTTGATTCCCCCTGGGCAGGGCCGCACCCGCCTCTACACCCCTAATGCGGCGGCGGGGATTCAGGGGTCAGCTCTCTTTGCCCGCTATATTGCCGATTCCGACACGACGATCATTGGTGCACTGACCGATAGCAACATCCAGGTTTTTAACCAGCAAGTCAATCAGTCCCAAACCCTGAAGGCTGGACAAATGGCTGTGGCCGTGGCCGGTGATATTGTCGGCATCTATGATTTTGATCTGGATACGTTTTACAAAACTAGTCCCCTCCTGCGCGGCCTTGTGCCCAATCCCCTGGCGGGCAGTACACCTGTTGATGAGGCGATCGCCGCCGTCCATGCCGAAATGCTTGAGGGCTTAGCCGCCCAAAGGCCCATCCCCGATGACGAGTTAGTAGCCACGCCCGATTTCCTGCGCATGCCCACGATCGCGGCCAAGGATGTGACCGATACACTGCCGCCAACGGACAGTAGCCAACCGGATATCAATAACCGTAATCTGGATGTGCCCCCTGTCCCCTTAAGGGATCTGTCCGCGCTCGACACGAACAATTTTGATGCCCGTTCCCTATTAGAGGTGAGTGAATTCCAACGGGAGGCGATTCTGGATGCCGTGGGTGCCGGACGCGGACCGATCGACTCCCTGCCATCCGATACCCTTCCCAACCTCGGAGACCGACCCGATCTCCCCACCCAGCCAGAACTGCCGGATCTCCCCACCCGGCCAGAATTGCCCGATACCTCAAACCGGCCAGAGCTACCCGACACGCCCACGCGACCGGAAATCCCCGACACGCCCACGCGACCGGAAATCC
>NZ_JBRCAD010000091.1:0-11713 GCF_053493415.1 Trichothermofontia sp.
CAGTGCCACAAGCGCCGCCGCGCGGCGATCGTCCACCGCCAAAACCGTCGCCAGTCCGCCCCCAGTTACCCGGACACCGAAGGCCCCTCCTCCAGCTAAACCGGGGGCAGCCTCCCAGCGATCGGCCCCCAAACCTCCCACCAAATCTTAAGGCTACCGCTGCTTCAGTTTTAGGCTGGCCAGCCCGGTGAGGGCAATGGCTCACGGCTCGAACTCGCTGTCTCCTTAGCGAATTTGACTCAACTGAACCCGATAGGGGTGGTAGTCCCGATCTTGATAGGAACCGATCCAAATTTCATAGGTGCCTGCCAACCACTGGCCAGCCATGCCAGGGTTTTTAGTCCCTGCATAATCATCATTGCACCAACTGCCGCCGGGTCCTCGCACCACCAGGGTCGTATCCCTGGGGCTAATGACCTGGAGGCTAAGATAGTCAAAAAAGTCCGTCAGGGTTAGGGTCAAATCCGGTGCCCGCTCGACAAACCCCAGGCAGGCTCCCGTGGGTGTATCTTGCCGCCCAGCAACCTGGCGGGCGGGGATTGATCCCCCGCTGACCCCGTCCAGAATGATCGGATCACCCATTACGGCGAGATCCGGGCTGAGGGTCAAATGCGCAAAAATCGGCGACGTGGGTGGGAACTGGGCTATCCCTGGCTGGGACGTGATGCCAACCCCAAGGACTCCGATCGCCCCCCATAGCCAACCTTGCCAACGGTCCTGCGAACGTCCTGCTACCTGGCCCATTGTCATTTCCCCTTCTCACCGTGCCTTCTGTGCTGGATTATGGCATGAGTCGCCCCAGATGGCTAATACGGGTTCAGGTCAAGCCGAGGGTGACCTCAGGTGGGCATGATCGCCCTGAAGAAGGGGGAAAAAATGCCCCACCGGTCCCTGCCCTCGCCCGATCGCCAGGGCGTACTTAAGGGCCGTCGTAACATAGTGCTTAGCCTGCTGGGCGGCTGTGAGGGGGTCATAACCCAGGGCTAGATTAGCGGTGATCGCCGCTGACAGGGTACAGCCCGTCCCGTGGGTATGGGGTGTATCGACCACTTCGGTGCTGAGGGTGTGGCAGCGATCGCCGTCGTACCATACATCGATCGCCTTGAGATCCCCGGCCATGCCGCCTCCCTTCACCAAGACTCGCTTTGGCCCCAATTGCTGAATGTGCCGGGCGGCTCGTTCCATATCAGCCTGGGTTTGCATCGTTTGTCCCGCCAGAATTTGGGCCTCGTAGCGATTCGGGGTTAACACCTGGGCCAAGGGCAGCAGCACTTGGCGTAGGGTTTGCACTGCCGCATCATCGATGAGAGGTACCCCCGCCCGTGACACCATCACCGGGTCCACCACCAAGGCATCGGTTAGGGATAACCGCACTAATGACTCGGCCACGGCCTTGATAATGTCCGCATTGAGCAACATTCCGGTTTTCACAGCCCCGATCGCCATATCCTGACTGACGGCCTCAATCTGGGCTACCACCGCCTCGGGCGACAGGGCATCAACGCGACTGACCCCGATCGTATTTTGGGCCGTGACACAGGTTAGGGCGCTGGTTCCGTGTACACCGTGACAGGCAAAGGTCCGCAGGTCGGCCTGAATCCCGGCCCCTCCTCCACTATCCGACCCCGCGATCGTGAGCACGATCGGAATGGTTATAGCGGTCATGGATTCCTCAAGCTAGCGGGGAGGGCGACGGCGTTGCAAAAATTCCGGAATATCAGGGTCATTCGGAATTTGGCCCCGACTGGGTTCCGGCGGCTTCGGTGGCATGGACGGCGCGGGCCGACTGACCGGGGGAGCAACCACTTGGCGCTTCACCGCCCCCTTCACAGGGGGGGCCGCCACCTGGGGATCACCACTAAAGCCCGTGGCAATCACCGTAATCCGAATTTCGCCCTGGAGACGCTCGTCAATAACCGCCCCAAAAATAATATTGGCGTTGGGATCAACCACTTCGTAAATAACCTCTGCCGCCGCATTCACCTCATGGAGCGTTAAATCATCACCCCCAGTGATGTTGAAGACGACCCCCTTGGCCCCATCGACGGAGGAGTCGAGTAAGGGGGAGGAAATGGCCGCCATTGCGGCTTCGCGGGCGCGGGATTTACCCGATCCCATGCCAATCCCCATGAGGGCTGACCCCGCATCCGCCATCACCGCCCGGACATCGGCAAAGTCTACGTTGACTAAACCGGGAATGGTAATGATATCGGAAATGCCCTGGACCCCTTGACGCAGGACATCATCTGCCGTGCGGAAGGCTTCCTGGACCGGGGTTTGCTCGGAAATGACCGACAAGAGGCGATCGTTGGGAATGACAATCAGGGTATCAACACGCCCCTGGAGGGCGGCAATCCCTTCCTCCGCTTGGGTGGTACGCCGACGCCCCTCAAAGGTAAAGGGACGGGTGACCACACCCACGGTCAATGCCCCCATCTCCTTGGCCACCTCCGCTACGATCGGGGCAGCCCCTGTTCCCGTCCCCCCGCCCATCCCAGCGGTAATAAAGACCAAATCAGCCCCTTCCAGGGCACCGGCAATGTCATCACGGGATTCTTCTGCGGCTTTCTGGCCAATCGCCGGATTACCGCCAGCCCCTAACCCCCGCGTTAGCTTTTGGCCAATTTGGATATGTTGGGGCGCATTGGACTGCATTAACGCCTGGGCATCCGTATTCACGACCCAAAACTCAACCCCTAACAGGTCACTGGCAATCATGCGGTTGACGGCATTACTCCCCCCGCCCCCAACGCCTACCACCTTAATACGGGCGACACTACTCGGCACAATACTATATTCACCGCTTTCGCGGGGATCAGATGCGGCATCGTAGGCATGGCGACGATGCCCTGAGTTGCCAAACGGATTAGAGGAGTTCATGGTTGGCGAAGAGATAGATTGCGGCTCAGCATGGCTAGAGCTGTTGTGAATGGACACCTGCTCCATATCAAGGCTCATTGATGGGGGAAGCGTTTTTATCTATAAAAAGGCTGGACAACTCTAGACAACTATAGGGTAAATCGCTAGAAAAACCAAACTTATTCTGAACCACGGTCTTGCAAATGACGAGGGGCTAAATATAAGCCGCCTTTTAAGGAGCCTGGGTACCGGGTTAGCAGCTATTTTCATCAACATTGTCTCAAGAAAGAACATATATACTGCCATGCACCCTAACTGGGGCTAGGAGCTGGGGGGAGAGGCGGGTTTGGCGGGGGGAGGCGGCTGCATCTGGAGGACGGGAACCTCGGGATTGCGCAGATCAATGTATCTAATTTGACTACTTTTCACTTTTTGGGGGAGGGTCTGCATCCGTTTTAGCATCTCTAATTGCTGGGGAAAACGATAACTATAGGGACCAAAATGGGCAACGCCGATCTCGGTTTTCAGAATCAGGTTGGCGGGATTACGCCAATCAATTTCGCTCACCTTCACGCCACTCGCTAGGAGGGTTTGATAGAACGCGGGCCATTGGCTGCGTTGCTGCTCTTGCAACCCCAACACCTTAAGGGTGGGTAGTTCAATCTGGCGATCGAGGTCCACATAACTGGCTAGGGGCATCCAGACGCCGCTGGCATCAATGAGGCCCGCCGGAAGCACCTGACGATCGCTGGGGGCCGTCGCTGCCGTTGAGCTGGCTACGGTTTGGGCCACGGGATGGCGCTCCCACACCACCACGGTCAAGCCAGGGGGGGCGAGCCGCCGGGTCACCACCGCTTGGGCGATCGGGCCGTGGGACTCCAGGGTTTGCACCAGGTCTTCCGGCTTTAGGCGCACCAGGGATTGGGGATAGTCCAAAGCCAACAGGGAACGAATGGCCGCTTCGGATAGGTAGCGATTACCGCTAATGGTGACTTGCTCCGGAGACCGCAGCACCCAGATGGGTAGGGTGGTTATCCACACGACACTGCCCGCGATCGCCCCGATCGCCAGTACCCGCCACACGGCTTGCAAGCCACGCACCCGCCGTTGACGGCGCAACTCCCGCCGCCGTTGGATGAGTTCGGTGGCGGAGGTGGTACCGAGGTCAGAAGCGGGCAGATCCGAGGGCGGTTGACTCATGACCCGGCTCCTGACTCAGGGGCGGCCATCAGGAGGCTCGCAATTAGGTTAGCCAAGGTGGGATCGGCCCCCAGAGCAGGCTCCAGGTGTAGGTGCAGCCCCGGAAAGTGGGGGGCTAATTGGTCGATCAATTGGGCGATCGCGGCGGTCATCCGGCCTTCAAAGAGGGCATAGGGGAGGATACAAACGGGGCCACGCACGCCAGGGGCCAAGGTTTGTAAACCATCGGCCAGGGTTGGGGTTCCCGTCAGATAGGTCGGTATCGCCTGTAACGCTTGGGCCACTGCTGCCACCTGCTGCTGGGCACCGGGTAAACGGCTACCGTGGGCCAGCAGAATGCGCGGTAGGCCAACAGGCCCTACTCGCTGGTGGTGCAGCCAATGGATTAACCCGGAATACGCGCCCAAATAGGGTCGAAGCTCAAGCATTATGTCCTTACCCAAAACTGCTTGGGCTTGCCGGAGGGCGGCTGGAATGTCTTCCATAACATGCACTCCGGGGAGCAGAAACAGGGGAAAAAGTTGCAGACGATTATAGCCAGCCTGGATTGCCACCGCACCAAATTGGCAAATTTGTTCATAGAGGGGGGCATCTCCCTGTTCCAGATAGGCCAATTCCACCCAAGGCACCGGACTTCCCAACGTTAACCGACCGCCAGGGGCGATCGCCTGTTGGACCTGGTGAGTCAGGTGTTGGACCGCCCTTTGGGCACGGGAATCTGGGCTACCGTGGGTAATCAGCAGGATGGCATCACCCCGCTGCGGATGAGCGTGTGTCCTGTCCAAGCAATGTACCGATGGGGAAATATCAAGCATCAGCGGCGAGTGGCGAAGGGGGCTACCTGACCACGGGTACCCCTGGCCCGCAATGCCCTAGGAGGTGGGTGCGGTCGCGTACAATCAAGCACAGAGTGTTCTCGATCGCCCGCCCATCCTGCCCATCAACCATGTCAGCTAACCCTCCTTCGATCGCTGAGTATTACCATGAGCGCACTAAGTACGCCCCAGAAACGATTGCGGCCCACAGCCAGGGCTTAGACTGGGAAAAACAGCCCATCCCTTTTAAAGAGTATAAATTGGGGACCGACTATCCCCTGAAACCCTATTTAGTTGAGCGCTCGCCCCAGAGCATCCCTCCCCATCCCGATAGCGACGCCTTCCAAGCTGCCTGGTGGCAACGGCTATCCCGTCTCCTCTTTTGTAGCTATGGCCTCACCGCCCGCATCCCCACCCTTACCGGGGAGCCGGTTTATCTCCGGGCTGCCCCCTCCGCTGGTGGACTGTATCCCGCTGAGATCTACGTGATCGCGCGGGGAACAGCCCCCCTACCACCAGGGTTATATAACTACCAGCCCCGCAGCCATTCCCTCCTCTGTTTTTGGGAGAGTCGGCCCTGGTCCGATCTGCGATCGGCCTGTTTTTGGCATCCGGCCCTAGAGGCGGTTGATCTGGCCCTAGTGATCACCAGTGTCTTTTACCGTTCGGCATGGCGGTACCAGGACCGGGCTTATCGACGCATTTGCCTGGATACGGGGCATCTCTTGGGTAATCTGGAGTTGGCAGCGGCCTGTAATGACTGGCGCCCCCACCTCCTAGCGGGCTTTGCCGACGACGCTCTGAACCAGTTGCTCTACCTTGATCCCACCCAGGAAGGTGCCCTAGCGGTGATCCTGTTGGCCGATCGCCTGCGGGTCGAACAGAACTTGCCGATCACCCGCGTTACCCAACCCTCCGCTCGTCAACCGCAGGAGACCGATCTACCCCACGGGACCCTCCTGACCGCCCTGCACCAAGCGAGTCAAATCCCGGCCAATGCTGAGGCGGTTCAGCCCTGGAATTACGACGTTCCCCCTCCTACTGACAAATACAATTTCCCCTTCTGTACGCGACTGACCTGCCAGACCCAGCCGATCGCCTGGGGGGAGGCCCTCCAAGGGCTAGAGCAAACCCTCCTCAAGCGACGATCAACCCGTGCTTATACGGGGGGCAGCCTCACCTACGCGCAATTGATTGCCCTGCTGGACTTTACCTACCAACCCCAGCACTACGTGGAACAGGGTTTGGACGGGACACCGGACTACTGCGATCTGCAACTGATCGAGAGCTTCGTTGTGGTGACGGCGGTGGAAGAACTGGAACCGGGTTGCTATTACTACGCCCCCCAGGCCCAGGAATTACGGCAAATTCGCTTTAAAAACTTTCGCCGCGAATTACACTACCTCTGCCTGGGCCAAGAATTGGGGCGGGATGCGGCCGCCGTCGTCTTTCACACGGCGGATTTGTCAGCCGCCGTCGATCGCTATGGGGATCGGGCCTATCGCTATCTGCACCTGGATGCGGGTCACCTGGGCCAACGACTGAATCTGGCCGCCATTTACCTCGACTTGGGCGTCAGTGGGATTGGGGGCTTCTTTGATGATCAAGTGAATGAAGTTCTGGGCATTCCCGTTGAAGAAGCGGTCCTCTACATCACCACTCTGGGACAACCCCGTTAAATTTCACGTTTCTTTTCTGTTAATGGTGCATCGCTTAGGTTTTAATAGGGACTTACGATCCGACGGGTTAGGCGAGTAACCCAGGGAATAGGCAAGGTCAATCAGACGCACCGCTTAATCCCAAACTTTTCTGTTTTCTTAAGGTAGAAAGCAGGTAAAAGCCCATAAACTCACTCGATCAGGCGCGATCGTCCCCGCCTGTTCCTGCCGAGTTTTGGCCTGGATTGGGTTCCTAAATCATAAAGAAATATTGCGCCAGTTTGGAACCAGTCAATTCAGATTTATTTAAGATTTGAGGTAATTGCTAATGAGTGAAAACAGCAACAGGGAACTGCGGAATGTTGCCATCGTGGGTCCCTATTCCAGTGGCAAAACGACCTTGCTGGAAAGCTTACTTTTTGTAACGGGTGCCACTTCCCGCAAGGGGCGTATTCAAGATCAAAATACCGTTGGGGACTATACGCCAGAAGCCCGTGCTCGCCAAATGACGACGGAAGTATCCCTGGCTAGCACAGACTACGGGAATATTCGCTTCACGTTTCTCGACTGTCCCGGGTCGATCGAATTGGCCCAACAAGCCTATGATGCCTTGGTGGGGGTGGATGCGGCGATCGTGGTTTGTGAAGCGAACAGTGAGCGGGTTCTCACCCTCTCGCCCTTGTTTAAATTTCTCGACGACTGGGAAATTCCCCACCTGGTATTTATCAACAAGCTAGACCAGGTGTGTACTGACGAAGATCGATGCTATGTCAACTTCAACCAAGTCCTCACGGCCCTGAAAGGCGTCTCTAGCCGACCTCTGGTTCCCTGCCAGTATCCCATTGGCAAGGGCGCTCAACTGGTGGGGTACATTGACCTGATCACGGAAGCGGCCTATCAATATCATCCGGGGGCTGCCGCTGATGCGGTTCCCCTACCCTCTGAGTTAAGGGATCAGGAACAGGCTGCCCGCTTGGAATTATTGGAAACCCTCGCGGAATTCGACGATCATTTACTCGAAGAACTTCTGGATGAGGTTGATCCTCCCACCGACGAAATCCTCAAGGATCTCAAACAAGATCTCAGCGCCGATTTAGTGGTCCCGGTCTTTATTGGGATTGCCACTGAGGACTTTGGGGTGCGTCCGCTCCTGCAAGCCCTCGTGGCAGAAACGCCCAACCCCGCTGAAACGGCCCAACGGCGCGGGATATCGGCTTCGGAAACTACGGTCATTGCCCAAATCCTCAAAAATGCCTATACCCCCCAAGGGGGGAAGCTGTCCCTGGTGCGCGTATGGTGTGGCACCCTGACCGATGGCATGACCCTCAACGGTCTACGGATAGGGGGGCTTTATACCCTGATGGGTGCCCAAAGTACCAGCCTGAACGCGGCTCCGGCTGGTTCAGTGGTTGCGATCAGCCGCTTAGATGGCCTGATGACGGGGGAAACCCTCAGCCCCGACAGCGATCTGAAACTCGATCGCGTGGAGCCGTTGACACCGGTCTATGCCCTAGCGATCGCACCGGAGAACCGCAACGATGAGGTCAAACTCAGTAGTGCCTTGAGCAAACTGGTGGAAGAAGATCCCTCCCTGCGATGGGAACAACACGGCGATACCCATGAGATCATCCTTTGGGGCCAGGGGGACATTCACCTGAAGGTGGCGTTGGACTGGCTCGCCCGCAAGTACAACCTACCCATGACGGCCAATCCACCCCAAATTCCCTATAAGGAAACGATCCGCAAGCCGATCAGCGCAGTCCACGGGCGGTATAAGCGCCAGAGCGGTGGGCATGGCCAATTTGGCGATGTCTATCTTGACATCAAACCCCTGGACCGGGGCGCAGGCTTCAGTTTCTCGGAAACCATCGTCGGTGGGGTCGTGCCCAAGCAATATATTCCAGGGGTGGAAACGGGTGTGCGGGAATACCTCAGCCACGGTCCCCTGGGGTTCCCCGTTGTGGATATTGCCGTCACCTTAACCAATGGTTCTTACCACTCGGTCGATAGCTCGGAGCAAGCCTTTAAGCAAGCCGCCCGGTTGGCCATGCAGGAGGGTATGAGCCGTTGTGAACCCACGCTGCTAGAACCCATCCTGACGGTAACGATTTCCGTGCCCAACGATTTTACAGCCGGCGTCCTGCGCCTAGTCAGTGGTCACCGGGGCCAGATCCTTGGCTATGAAGCGAAGGCGGGCTGGAAAAGTTGGGATGATATTTCGGCCTACCTTCCCCAGGCGGAAATCCAGAACCTCATCGTCGAACTGCGATCGCTGACCCTGGGTGTGGGCACCTTTAACTGGCAGTACGATCACCTGCAAATTGTCCCAGACAAACTGGCTGAGCAAATTCTCCAGCAGCAGCAAGCCTAGTACAGCAAACATAAAGTTTTGCAACGTTGGTAGTAACGACTTTAGTCGTTGCCGGCTAAAGCCAGCACTACGAACATTGCAGAACTTACTTTTCGAGCTACTAGTGGTCTATCAAGTTTGATGTTGTAGGTTGGGTCGAATGCAGTGCGACCCAACAAAGCCCTTGAAGGTGTTGGGTCTCGCACACTCAACACCCATTGGTGTTGGCAAGATTACAGCCTGTCCATGCCCAAGGGACGACCGATTACCCACCTTCCGACCCAGGGATCAGCCTAATCCGCAGAGCCATACAGCGACAATCCGGTTCTCCAGTCGTTTTAGGTTCGTGTTGGCTTGATCCCCGCGATCGTATTTTCCCGAGGAAGTCGCTCAATTCTTCACAAAGATTTTTCTAGGGGTGAATTATGAAGTCTGTTGATCCTAAGAAATGTATCGAGTTTGCCGATTTGCTTGATTAAACTAAAAAAAAATGGAAGTTAATCCCTAAATATCGAGATGCTGCCTACAATGAAAACACCGTGGATAACCTGTCATGATTCATCATGGATCGATGCTAAGAATTCACGCTGACGCAAATTCACGCTGACGCAAATTGACAGCACTTCCAGACCGAGTGAGGTACAGGTAAGGTACTCAAGCACCTTGTTCGCAAGGATAGCAGGTACTTGATTAGGTAGAGGATGGCTGTATGCAGCAACAAACTGGTCAGGCATCACCCTCAGCTACGATAGGCAGCGACTAAAAATGAGTGGCTAATGATGAGTGGCTAATGATGAGTGGCTAACGATAGGGACTAGGTGCCGAAATATTATGCTCCCCATCAATGGAGCCGATCGATGAAACACCCGCTCATCTTGGCAAAGCATGACTTCACCTAACCAATAGGTTACTCAAAATGGGGGACTTACAGAGCTATATCTTGGTTTTAGGGCAATCAGCAGAGGATTTCCAGTGGCTGTATGGACTGCCAGAGGGGATGGTGCAGTGTTCAGTCATCATGGTTTCTTCCCTGGAAGACGCGGTGAAGCACGTTAATCACGCCGTTCCCTGTTTGCTGATCCTGGCCAGTGGCCAATCGGTTTGGCATACCTCGATCGTCGAGCGCTTCCGTAATCTCACTGACGACTGTGGCATGACGATCGTCGTGGTGAGTGAATCCCATGCCCCCCGTTGGTCACGTCAGGAGCATAACCTAGGCGTGGATGGTTATCTGGTCAAGCCGATTACCGGAGAGATCCTCAACTCCTTAATTCAATCCGCCTGGGCACGTCAGGTTTGCTGTGCGCTCCAACGCCCCTGCGCGATCGCGGCGGCTGAGGCCAATCTTGCCGTGGCCAAACAACGGTCTACCCGCACCGCCCATGCCTACACCTTGCCCTCGGCCTAGGGATTAGACTGGGGTTGACCATATCAGAACCATCAAGGGGACACCTTCTTCACCCTTTTCCTAAGACCCTATGCACTTTGCCCCCCTTTATGGGCCACTTTACCGCCTTCTGAGTCCCTGTTTTCCCCAGTGCCTGTGGGCCGGGTCTACCGAGCAGCCGATTGTGGCCCTGACCTTTGATGATGGTCCCCACCCCACCTATACCCCCGATCTCCTCGCCGTACTGGAGCACTATCAGGTACCGGCTAGTTTTTTCTGGTTGGGGGCCTGTGTAGCCCGTGCCCCCCAGGTGGCCCGTCAGGTCTATGCCGCCCAGCATTGGCTCGGTCTACATGGCTATAGCCACCGCCTGTTCCCGCGCTTGGGCATGGTGGGTCTCCGGCAAGAACTCCAGGCCACCCAGCACCAAATTGCGATCGCCTGTGACTTGCCCCTCCCCTTTGTCCAACAAAACATCCGGGATGTACGTCCCCCCAACGGGATCTTCACCCCCTACACGTTGCAATTGCTGCGATCGTGGCAGTATCGACCAGTGATGTGGAGCGTTGTCCCGGAGGATTGGACCGAGCCAGGGGTTGCCATTATTGTCGATCGCCTCCTTCATCAAGTCCAAAACGGCTCCCTGATTGTTCTCCATGATGGCTACTACGGCGGACGACACGTGGCTCAAGTTGTGGCCGAGATCCTACCGGTTCTCCAGCAACGTGGGTTTGAATGCGTCACCGTGGACCAACTTTGGCAACAACACGTAACCCGAAGAATTGCCGGTTGAACCCCTTCTAGCACACAATAGGAAATAGACAGGCATCGTGCCGATCGCGGCGCAGGCATCACAGCGCGGTTGTCTTCCCCGTGCTAGCAGCAGAAAGATAAGAAAAACTTATTTGTTCTGAAGCCAGTCAGAGGGGTTTGCCAGGCTTTAAAGACCTCAGGACAACCCTAAAGATTAAGCGTCTGTAAAGAACTCAGAAGGGTGCATCAAGCAAACACTGTCATGGTAGTCCCCCCAAGGAGGCGTTCCGTGCTGCCTCTGATTGCTGAGCACGACCAAGTTTTTACGTTTCGCTTCTGGCTCGATGACCGCATCCGCGAAGGGTTGCACTATCGTGGTGAACTCTTCTGTCACGTTCAGTCGTTTCCCATTCACCAACGGGTACGCGTTTATCATCTTGCCTGTAAGCTTGAGCACCAAGGTAGTCCCACCCTGGTGTTACTCTCCCCGGAACAGTGCAGTCTTTGGCTGAGTCTGCGGGGGGCGATGGTGGAAAAAATCCTTCTCCGCCACCTATCCCTAGAGTTACTGCCCCCGCCACCGGCCTTGCCAGCCGCCCTACCCACAGCCCTAGAGGCCATGCTACCTATCCCTGCCCCGCCCGGCAATCTGCATCCGCCCCCCGATGGGTTAGGCCGCTCGCCCCAATCT
>NZ_JBRCAD010000092.1:0-22896 GCF_053493415.1 Trichothermofontia sp.
GGACACAATATAGATGGATTCCACCTGGCTGGTGGGCTGGGGATGGGCAATGAAGCGTCCCTCATCAATCAAATAGGTGACGGTTTCCCCCCGCAGGCTGTTGCCTTCCTGTAGGACAAAGACATCCCCCGTCAGGATAATCCGCCGCTCCTTACTGAAATATTGGGCCTGGGCTGAAGTGGCCTGGATCTGCCGGGAGGGATAGTTAATCTGGACATTCCCCCGCGCCGTGACCACACCTGTCTTAGCGTTTGCTTCCTGCACATCCGAGCGCAGGGTGAGGGCACGTCCAGGCGCTTCACCCGTTGCTTGTGCCTGCCCTTGGGGCAAAGCTGGCGGCAGAAGCATCGCCCCCACGGCAAGGGCTGGAGGCAGGAAAACGCTGAGATAATGCCAACGCCTGTTCATGGCTGTTAAGGTCACCTGACTTAAAGGGGATAGACAGTCGCCCAGGATTAGCGGACGGCTGCGCCGCCAACCCTATCTTGATCGTACCAAGATTCCCGGCGATCGAGTTAGAGGCTGGCTGCCCCCACTGTAACCGCTAGATTGGGGAGCTTCAAGTCTGGGGGGTACTGCTTGAGAACGAGCGTGTCCCCCACCCCCACTGCAACCGATCCCGCTAGTCTCCTGGGTTTACAGCACTTCCATACTCAGTGAGGTACAGGCAAGGGGCTTAAGCCCCTTGTTCGCAAGGCTTGACAGCACTTCATTAGAGAGGGAACGGCTGTATCTCGGCATTACCCGTGAGATTACTTAGATAAAGTTTCAGTGAAGCCCTTATTTTTTTGAAGTACACCTGCCACAATACTACTTAAGGCAAGTCTATCCTTTTCCCGCTAACGCTATCTTGTCCATCGCCGAGACCGAAACTGGAGAGGCTTGTTGCTGAGTGTGTATTTACCTGGTGCCGAAAGTTCTTTTCGCTATTTATTCGTCATGAACTCTGCCTAACCCTTCTTCAACCTTGGAGAAATGGCTGAGAATAACCCCTAGCCTGATTGCCCTGATTTATATCACCCATTAAGAGAAGTCTATGGTTGCTACAGAATGCTTGGAGGAAACGCCAACCCGCTTGGGCGGCGGCTACGTGGTTCTAGGTGGGGGCATCGCGGGCCTAACTATTGCCCGTGAACTCCTGAAGCAAGGTTGCCAGGTCACCCTGGTCGAGAAGGGAGCCGAGGTTGGGGGCCTTGCCCGCACATTTGAGCGGGATGGCTTCCGGTTTGACATTGGGGGCCATCGCTTCCATAGTAACAACCCCTCAGTGATGCAGTGGCTCAAGGATCTCTTGGAGGCGGATTTGCTCACCGTGCCGCGTTTCAGCCACATTTATCTCAACCGCCAATTTGTGGACTATCCGATTCAATTTCCAGGTGCCCTGACCATCTTCTCGCCGTTCAAGGCGATTGAAATGATTGGCAGCTACCTGACGGCCAAGGTCACTGAGCGCCAGCGCCAGGACGTGTCCTTTGAGGATTGGGTGATCAAGCGCTATGGTCGGGCGCTCTATGAGGTCTTTTTCCAACCCTACACGGAAAAAGTTTGGGGTATCCCCTGCGATCGCCTATCTGCCGCTTGGGCATCGCAGCGCATTGGGATTCCCAGTATGTGGCGGGCGGTTCGTCATGCGATTTTCCCGCCACAAAATGCTCCCGCTACGGCCATCTCCCAGTTCTACTATCCCCGTGAGGGATTTGGCCTGATCCCGGAAACCCTACGACAAGAGATTGTTCGGATGGGGGGTACCATTCATACGTCCACGACGGTGAATACCCTGCGGCCCCTGGAATCGGGTGGGTTTGAGGTGACCTTACGGCATCGGGAGGGGCAGACGCACACCTTAAGTGCGGATCAGGTGATTTCGACGATTCCGCTGAACTACTTACTTGAAGCGATTCCCGCCGAGTTGGGCAGTTGCGAGGCGCTAGAGCAGTATGACCTGGAATACCGGGATTTGATTTGTCTGTTCCTGGCGATCGATAAGCAGCAGGTGAGTCAGGATAGTTGGACCTATTTCCCTGATCGCAATTTAATGTTTGGGCGAACCCATGAACCCAAGAACTGGTCCGCGGCGATGATCCCGGACGATCGCTATACCTCCTTAGCGGTGGAGATTTTTGCGAGTCGTGGGGAGCCGACGTGGCAGATGTCGGATGAAGAAATTACCGCCACAGTGGTGGGGCAAATGCATGCGATCGGCTGGGTCAGCGAACCCGATGTGTTTAAGAGTTGGGTTCTGCGGGTACCCTATGCCTATCCGGTCTACAACATTGGTTACCAGGAGAAACTCCAGCGGGTGAAGGACTACTTGGGCCAATGGCCAAATCTGCATCTCTTGGGCCGGACGGGATCGTTCCATTACATGAACAGTGATGGCGTGATTGAGGATGTTTTCCGCTTGATGGCACAACTGTTCCCCGAGGACCCCACAGCGGTCAGTTCACTGGCCAGTGCGACGGGTCGCTGGATGTAGGGATTAGGGAGGAATTGCAATTATGGTAGGGACTATGCCTTTCCTGTCAGTGCTCGTTCCCGTTTATAACGGGGGGCAGGCCTTTGTGGATTGCCTGCAAGCCTTGGCAAGCTCGGAATACAAAGATTGGGAATTGATTATTATCAATGACGGGTCTGAAGACGATTCCGTACAGGTGGCAACGGCATTTGGGGCAACCCTCTTGCACACACGGGGGCGGGTGGGACCAGGGGCAGCCCGCAATCAGGGTGCCCAAATTGCGAGGGGTGAGTACCTGTGCTTTATTGATGCCGATTGCGAGGTCCACCCCGATACGCTGGGTAACTTGGTTGAGGTGCTGCAACAACAGCCGGGGCTAGATGCGGTTTTTGGGTCCTATGATGATGCGCCTAAGGCCGATAATTTTGTCGCGCAGTTTAAAAACCTGATGCACCACTACGTGCATCAAGTGAGTTCGGAACGGGCCTCGACGTTCTGGGCTGGTTGTGGTGCAGTACGCCGATCGACGTTCCTGGCGATCGGGGGGTTTAATACGCAGCGTTATCCGCGACCCAGCATTGAAGATATTGATTTGGGGTTCCGCATTTTCCGGCTGGGGGGCAAAATTCTTCTGGCTAAGCAGGTGCAGGTGAAGCACCATAAAGCTTGGACTCTGCCGAACCTGGTCAAGACGGATATCCTCGATCGGGGGGTACCTTGGACGCGCTTGCTCTTGACGAATAATACGGGCCTTCGTAATGATCTGAACCTCAGTGTGGCAAGTCGTCTGAGTGTGGTGACGATATTCACGATGATTGCGGTTTTGCTGGGTAGCCTCTTGAATGCCTACCTCCTCTGGTTATTGCTAGTGGGTGTGGTGGCGTTGTTGTGGCTCAACTGGGATGTCTATCGCTTTTTCTATCAAAAGCGGGGATTTGTTTTTGCCCTACGCAGTGTTGGGATGCACTGGTTGTATTATTTCTACAGTGGCCTAGCCTTCATTTTGGGGCACCTCTGGCAGTGGCAAAGTGCCTGGAAGGGTGAAACGGCTCACCGTTTGCGTACCCAAATTAGTTCCCTGCTTCCCCCGGAGTATCGGGCCTATTTCCCGAAGATCTATACGGCTCCCTAGCACCTATGGCACAACCCCAAACATTACCCCTCGTTTCTGTGATTGTGCCAGCCTATAATGCTGAGCCGTTTCTCGCAAAAACGCTGGATTCGATTTTGGCCCAAACCTATCCCCACTTTGAGGCGTTGGTGATTGATGATGGGTCTACGGATCAAACGGCGGCGATCGCGCAAGCCTATGGCGATCGTGATCCCCGGATTCGCCTGCTGCAACAGCCGAATGGTGGGGTAGCGGCTGCTCGGAATTTCGGAATTCAGACGGCGAAGGGGGAGTTCATTGCGCCGATCGATGCGGATGATCTCTGGTATCCCCAAAATCTGGAAAAGCAAATCGCCTGCTTTCTACGCAGTGATCCCAATGTCGGGGTGGTCTATGCGTGGTCAAGCTATATTGATGAAAATGGCTTACCATTAGCAGGTTGCCGAGCCTTTGCAATTCAGGGTGATGTTTTTCTGACGCTGCTTTGCCATGATTTTTTGGGCAATGCCAGTGCATCCGTGATCCGTCGCTGCTGCTTGGAGCAAGTGGGCCTTTATAGTACTGAACTGCGTGCCCAGGGTGCTCAAGGCTGTGAGGATCTGGACTTATACTTGCGGCTGGCGGAACATTACCAATTTCAAGTTGTGCCAGAGTTCCTAATTGGTTACCGCAAGTTGTCGAGCAGTATGTCCCGTAATTACACTACGATGGCAAACTCCTATTGTCAGGTGCTTGCGTGGGTCCATCAACGCTATCCGAATCTGCCAGAGCGCTTGTTACGGTTATCCAAGGGCAATTTTTTCATGTATTTAGCGTTTGAGAGCGATCGCTCAGGAGATGATGCCCAAACCGAGCACTGGATTAGGCAGGCGTTACAGGTTGATCCCTTCACGCCACGCTTGCGCCCGAGCTTCTATCGCCTATTATTAGAAGGTTACCGATATCGTTTAGGTACAAAGTCAGGGTTGTCGGCAGTGTTGCCTGTTGGGCCACAACCTGTGGTCGCGAATCGAGAGGCGATCGCGCATCAGTTGTCCGCCACACTTAAGGTCAAGATGATGGTATTGATTGGGCATTTATTTCATCATTTGCTGCCCCTGTTTGCTGGCTTCTACCGACAGGCAACTCCTATGGCAAGGTCTTGCTAGCTATGACCAACACAACTTTAGTCATTAAGGCTGGACAAGCCAATAAACGATATTGGGCAGATATTTGGCGCTATCGAGAACTGCTCTATTTTCTAGCTTGGCGCGATATTCTTGTTCGTTACAAGCAAACGGCAATTGGGCTGTTGTGGGCTTTAATGCGTCCATTTATCACAATGGTGATTTTTACAGTTGTCTTTGGTAAAATTGCCCAGTTGCCGTCTGACAATGCCCCTTATCCAATTTTAGTCTTTTCAGCAATGCTGCCTTGGCAGTTTTTCTCTAGTGCTTTGATGGATTGCAGCAATAGCCTCATCAATGATGCTAGCCTGATTTCCAAGATTTATTTTCCGCGCCTGATTGTGCCTGCCAGTTCAGTGGTGGTTAATTTTGTGGATTTTGTTGTCTCTGGGATGATCTTGCTGGGGTTAATGGCCTGGTACAATTTCGTCCCCAGTTGGCGGATTCTAACGTTGCCATTTTTTATCGCGATCGCGATCGCCCTGACGCTGGGAGCAGGACTCTGGTTCTCAGCCCTGAATGTACAATTCCGCGATTTTCGCTATATTGTGCCTTTCCTCGTCCAGTTTGGATTATATGTTTCACCTGTTGGCTTTAGTAGTAGTGTGATTCCAAGAGAATGGTTCTTGCTTTATTCGCTCAATCCAATGGTTGGGGTAATTGACGGATTTCGTTGGGCTATTATTGGCAATGCGGAAGGATTATATTTGCCAGGGTTTGTGCTATCACTAATTTTAGTGGCTTTAGTCCTCATAAGCGGGATCTGGTTTTTCCGTAAAACGGAACGGCGATTCGCAGATGTTATCTGAGATATCTCATAATGAGTGATGCCGTGATTAAGGTCGAGAATCTAGGCAAAAAATACCTGTTACAGCATCAACAACTGGCAGGTCAAATAACCTTGAAAGACTATCTGGTGGATGCTGCTAAGGCGGTAGGACAGCAAATTCGTCGTTTTGGTCAGCGTGGTTATGAACTAAAAAACAGTCGGGAAGAATTTTGGGCATTAAAGGATATCTCTTTTGAAGTAAAACAGGGCGATCGCCTAGGAATTATTGGGCGCAACGGTGCAGGCAAGTCCACACTCCTAAAAATTTTGAGCCAGATAACAGAGCCAACAACCGGCGAAATTCAGCTTCAAGGTCGGGTAGCTAGCTTATTAGAAGTCGGTACTGGGTTTCATCCTGATCTAACAGGACGAGAAAATATTTTTCTGAATGGCTCGATTCTAGGGATGACTAATGCTGAAATAAAGAAGAAGTTTGATGAAATTGTAGCGTTTGCTGAAATTGATAAATTCCTAGATACACCGGTAAAACGGTACTCGTCAGGAATGTATGTACGTCTGGCTTTTGCTGTAGCTGCTCATCTAGAGCCAGAAATCCTGATTATTGATGAAGTTCTAGCTGTAGGAGATATGCAATTTCAAAAGAAATGTCTTGGCAAAATGCAGAGCGTTTCTCAAGATGAAGGGCGCACAGTCCTATTTGTTAGTCATAGTATGGACACAATTCAACGACTATGCCCCCAATGCCTTTTCCTAGAAAAGGGGCAGATTGCTAACTACGGTAAAACGAGCGATATTATACCATACTATCTATCTAGTAATTTTGCTACGGTGAAAGCCAATCAGTGGTTTGATGTCTCTAGCTTGCCACGGCTAGGAACAGGTGATGTTCGTTTTAAGGCGATTAAATTTACTAGTAATAATGAACAAGTTGCCTGTCAAGCTTATTCGGATGGCAAACTTGATGTTGAATTTATTATTGAAGCTGATTATGCTACATCAGTTGGAAGTCTCGCAGTGGTAATTTCTACTCAAAATGGAGTACAATTAGTTAATGTTGACATTGTGGAAACTGGTGAAGTTGCGTTTCTCGAAAAAGGTTTCAATCTAGTCAAAATAAATATTGAAAAATTACATTTAAGACCTGGAATCTATATCGTAGGCTTATGGGCAGACAAATTTGGTACTAGCCCCCCTGATGATGCATTTGATTATATAGACATGGCATTTGAAATTGAGGTGGCACAACTTTCGGAAAGGGAGTTTGGGATGGAAGACACCTATAGTTTTGTGACTTGTCAATTTAGATTACTGAATGTACAACATTTGTCCAAAATAGATTTTATGGAATCTTCCAATAAAATCCTAAGTTAGAATAAATTAGAATAAATCGAATAAGTTAAAGCTCATAATAATAAAAATTAGAGAATTCATTACATTGCAGTGAAGAGGTGACAATATGAGTATAAAAATATCTGTCATTATCCCTGCGTATAATGCAGCTAGCACAATTGCTGATACTTTGCGATCGCTTTTAGCGCAAACTTTCTCAGACTGGGAAGCAATTGTTGTTAATGACGGTTCCAGTGATAACACAGAAGACGTTGTTAAAGAGTTTATCAAGCAGGATCAGCGTATCTGCCTAATCAACCAGAAAAACAAGGGGGCAAGTGGGGCACGTAACACGGGTTTACAAATAGCGCATTATGACTGGCTATTATTTTTAGATTCTGATGACTGGATTTTCTCTCAACATTTAGAAAAACTAAGCTCAAAACTAAATGCTGATCCCAGCCTTGATGTAGTTTATTGTGGCTGGACTTATGCATTGCCAGATGGTGAATATGTCTTTTCTAGCTTGCCAGAAACATGGGGAGATCTATTTTTACATTTTGCTCAAGGCTGTGTCTCTATTGTGCATACTTTTATTGTGCGCAAAACCTTAGTGGACACCTTCGGTCCTTTTGATAGTGCCATGCGTTCCTGTGAAGATTGGGCCTTATGGCAGCGGATTGCTCGAAGTACGGCCCGCTTTGGTGTTGTCAACGAAGTGTTAGCCGTCTACCGAACGCGACCGGATTCATTAACGCGTAACGGTTATCAACTTTTAAAAGATGGTATTCAAGTTTTAACTTGGGGACATGGGCCTGATCCACGCTCACTTACCATCCACCCGGTTTATCCCAATGGTTTACCGATCGCTGAATTAACTGAACAAAAACTTTATCTCCTTTGTGCCTGTGCAGGTTATTTAATCGGTGGGATGAAAAATCCTAACCACTTGTTTGACTTGCTTGATGAAACGAGTTTTTCTAAACTAGATGCTTATTATGTAGCTCATTCCCTTTTTGTACACATCTTTGTAGCTGCATCTCAACCTCGTTCTGAGTGGTACGGACTTTGGGACAGCCGTCAAGAGTATCTTAAGAACTTTCTGGATCTTCTTGAAGTTAAATCTGGAACTTCTAAATTAAGTCTTTCTGCCTATGGAAATTTCCAACTTTTGCTTGGAAAGTATGCCAAGCCTAGGGATCTATCCCAATTTATAGTCCAAAAATATGCAGATTTTGTTTTACTAAAACGCCCAATTTTATATTTTATCTATCGAGTAAAACAGTTTATAAAGTGTAATCTTTGGACATGGATACTAATATGGCCGCAGATACGTGGCTTAGCATATCGAATTTATAATCACTTGATGCCAGCAAAACAACTCAGCACTGATCATCCTATTTACAATCCTCAACAGTATTTTGAAAATTTATTCAAAGATCAACCTAATCCTTGGGACTATACTAATAAATATGAACAGACCAAATATGAGCAGACCTTAAATATAATTCCCGAAGTAGCAAAAGATAGAGTACTAGAGATTGCGTGTGCCGAGGGATATTTTACAGTGCAATTGGCACCACAGGTCAGATCATTGCTAGCAGTTGATGTTTCTCAGACTGCATTAGTTCGTTGTCAACAGCGCTGTGCTACGTTTAGTAACGTCAACTTTCAGTGTCTTGATTTTGTCAGAGAAGCAATACCTGACAATTTTGATTTACTCATTTGCAGTGAAGTATTATATTTTGTAGCCGATCGCTCTAGTTTAGCAAGTATTGTGCAGAAATTTGTTAATGCCATTAAAGTAGGTGGTTATCTAGTAATGACTCATTCTAATGTGTTAGTTGATGATCCAAACAGTTCTGGCTTTTCTTGGGATCATGCGATCGGTGGCAAGTTTATTGGAGAAACCTTTTCAAGGTGCTGTGCCTTAAACTATGTGAAAGAATTACAAACACCTCTTTATCGTATCCAACTATTTCAGCGCAATGAGCGTCCATGTCAACTTAGCAAAAAAAACAAGCCAGAATCTATTGAAATTTATAATGACTTAGAATATCAATATCTCCCCCAAGAAATTGCTGAAGGAATAGTCATAAATAAAATTAATTCTTTGCCTATTCTTTCCTATACTGAAGTTGTACTCCAAGATCAAACTGACTTTCCTGACCAGATTTCCCTGGTGAACTTTGAAAAGCAACTGCGTTATTTAAAGGAAGCAGGATACTATAGTCTAAAAGTAGAGGATTGGGGATACTCCATACTAGAAAATTATCCTTTAAAAGATCGAGCTGTTGTCCTTCTATTTAAAGAATGTCGAAAAAGCTTTCTAGAATATGCATGGCCATTAATTCAGGATTATGGTTTTTCTGCAACTTTATGTATTTATGGATCTGAAGTTGGAAAATCAAAAACTTTTGACCCTTTTCAGAAAAATCAGGAAATTTCTCTGATTGAGTGGCCACAAATTCGTAAGCTCCAATCGCAAGGCGTTAGTTTTGCTGCATACTCTATGCATCGTCAATTACTAACCTCCTTATCACCTCAAAAAATCTGGTACGAAATTCAAAAGTCAAGGTCTATACTTGAAAGTGAATTAGCGATTTCAATGCCAATCTTTGTGTATCCCTATGGTAAATCTAATGCTTTTATAGAGTATCTCGCTGGAGTCGCTGGCTATAACTTTGCAATTACTGAATATTCTGGCTTTTGTGATCAAAATAAATCCTTTTTGAGACTACCCGAAATAAAAATAGAAAGCTCTGACACACTGGAAAGGTTTATCAAAAAGATAACTCCATATAAACACCTCTAAAATATTATGACAACAACTAATTTTCCTAGCACTAAGCCACTAGTCTCAGTCATAATTGCTTTTTTAAATGGACAGAATTATATTTCAGAAGCGATTGAGAGTGTGATAGCTCAAACTTATGGTAACTGGGAAATCATGTTAGTTGATGATGGCTCAACTGACCATAGCATGGAAATTGCTTTAGACTATTCAAGACGATATCCAGAAAAGATTTATTATCTGGAACATCCTGAACATCAGAATTTAGGACTAGGTCTTTCTCGTAATTTAGGAATACGGCAATCCAAGGGAGAATATATTGCTTTTCTTGATGCTGACGACATTTGGTTACCTCAAAAGTTGGAAAAGCAGCTTAGCATTTTTCAAGACTATCCTAAGGCAGGTATGGTTTTCGGAGCACACAATCGTTGGTATAGCTGGACCGGTAATCACGAAGACTTAGGAAAAGATCAAGAATTTTTACCGATCTGGGGTTCAGATATCCAGCCTAATACCTTAGTTCAGCCGCCTAAATTTTTTATTGATTATTTATATAACAAGTTAGGTACCCCACTCACTTGCAGCGTTCTGATTCGACGTCAAGTTATTGATGAAATAGGTTATTTTGATCGAGAAGTTTCCTTCCTGAATGAGGATGGCCCATTTTTTGCTAGAATTTATCTAAAGGTACCTATATTTATGGAGAATGCTTGTTGGGATCGATATCGTCAACATGGTCGAAGCATTACCGCGATCGCCCGTGAGAGGGGAGAATGGTTTGATGAAGATGTTCCCCAACCTGTGCATCTAGCCGAGATGCTTCTGATAGAAAAATATCTCCGAGAGCAGGGTGTAACCGATCCCAAAATTTGGCAGGCAATGAATGCTCAGCTTTTTCCTTACCGACATCCTAATTTGTATAAAGGTAAACAGATCTTGAAGAAGGTCAAAAATATGCTAAAACAAGTTCTATATAGAAGAAATAAAAAAACTAGGGGGAAAGAGTTTGTAAAACTCTCGCAACTTTTTAGGAGCTAATCATGACTGCGCAGCTATCTTCTAATGCAAATTTGTTAATCCGTTTTAGTATTATTATCCCAACTTATCAACGACGAGATGTTGTAGTTCAATCAGTACAAGCTCTAGAAAAACAAATATTTGATGATAACTTTGAAGTAATTGTTGTAGTGGATGGTTCAACGGATGCTTCAGGCGATGCTTTACGTCAGTTAAGGCTTGGTTTTCCATTAAAAGTTATTGAACAGCCTAACCAGGGACGAGCGACCGCACTCAATAACGGCGCGGCAGCCGCAGAGGGAGAGCTTTTACTTTTTCTTGATGATGACATGGAGGCGCATCCCCATCTCCTACAAGAGCACGATCGTACTCACCAACAGGGGGCTGATATGGTTATTGGCCATATTCCCCTCCACCCAGACTCTCCTAAAAACTTTTTGAGCAAATCTGTTAAGACATGGGCTGATGAGCGAGCCGAACTTCTTTCTCAGCCAAATACTCAGCTAACACTGCATGATTTGATTACAGGACAAGCTTCTTTAGCAAAACATATTTTTCAGCACTTAGGTGGGTTCAATGCGAATTTTAACCGTAACGGCTTTTTTGGTAATGAAGATCTTGATTTCTGCTATCGATTGCAACAACAAGGCTATAAGGCTGTATTTAATCCCCAGGCAATTAGTTGGCAAAAATATGTTGTAACGCCTCGACAATATTTGCGACAATATCGTCAAGCCGGACGAGCAGATGTTTTATTTGCAAGACTACATCCTGAAGAGGCAGCAAGCTTATTTTATCGCTCTGAAACCCTGGCAGATCGCGTAATTTTGCGATGGTTGCGTTGGCTAATTCGGTGGTTTATCTTAGGCATTTTAGATCGAGGAAATGAGAGTGAGTTCGCAACTAAAGTATTCTTTAAGCTAGTCAATTTGGAATACTTCCAAGGTGTACGGGATGCTGGCGGAATTCCTCAACCTAGGCCCCTAAGGATTCTCTGCTATCACTCTATCTCTGATTTAGCGAAGACCCCTATTCTAGAAAGCTACGGTGTTCCACCAGAGCAGTTTCGGCAACAAATGGAGCTTCTCATTAAGTGGGATTATCGATTTATTGACACGAGTGAGTTATTACGATTTCTTAAAGGGAAGGGTGGACTACCTAAACGCTCTATTCTAATCACCTTTGATGATTGTTATCAAGATGTTCTTGACTTTGGAATGCCAATCTTGAAAGAGTATGGTATTCCCGCGATCGCGTTTGCTGTTACGCGTCGTCTAGGCGGTACTAATGAATGGGATCAAAAAATTGGTGCGCCTGCACTTCAGTTGATGAATACGGAAGGATTAAAACAACTGGTTGCTGGTGGGTTTGTTATTGGTGCGCACTCTCAAACTCATCCTCAGTTAACCCAGATATCAGAAGATCAGTTAATGCCTGAGATTAAGGGGGCTATTGATGATTTAGAAAACGTTGGTATATCCAAACCTAGTTTATTTGCCTATCCTCATGGAGAATATAACGAAAAAGTTATTGAGATTGCTCAGAACATTGGTTTAGAAGCAGCTTTCACTGTTGAGCCGAATTTCGTCAATCCGGGTGTTCATCCTTATAAAATTCCGCGTTTTGAAATTTTTCGAGAAGATATGGGTTGGAAGTTTCGCTGGAAGGTTTTGACCGCAGGACGTTCTTGGAAAAAAATGCTTTTAAACCAGGCTTAGGTTTTGTATGCTTTTAAAATAAAATAGAAGTATGAACAATACAGGAAAAAATATGAAAATCTCATTTATTAGCTTTGAATGTCCGCCAGATGCAGCCTATGGTGGCATTGGAACCTATGTATATCAAGCGGCAAAGATGATGCATCAACGAGGGCATCATGTTGAGGTCTTCAGTAGTAGCCCTGACCGTGAAGGCTGTTTTATAGAGGATGGATTCACAGTTCATCGAATCCTAGAAGAAGACTATTTAAGATTTGGAGAACGAATTGCTCCCGTTTGGGCAAAGCGCCATGAGGAAATTAAATTTGATGTTTTAGAAGGACCAGAGTATGGTGCAGATGCGCGTGTTGCTGTCCACTTAGTCCCTGATATTCCTTTAGTTGTAAAACTGCATACGCCTACCTTTATGACTGCTCAAGGGACATTTGAAGCAATGCCTTTTTTCCATCCTTTTCGCTACAAGATGCTATCTGAAGAGTGGAAAGCCAGACTAAAGTACTATTTATTTACAATTACACAGAGGGAAATACCTTCTTGGCGTTATACAAACTATTTTGAAGTGGCTACTGAAAGAAACCATACTCTGCAAGCAGATGTTATCGTGGCCCCTTCACGAGAAATTGGCCAAAAGCTAACTAAGCAATGGTGCTTAGACTCTGATAAAATCATGTATTTCCCATATCCCTATATTCCTGATCCTGCCCTTCTCAGTATCCCAGTTGACAGCCACACTAATACGATTACTTTTTTAGGTCGTATTGAAGTTCGTAAAGGTGTGCTAGATTTAGCCAAAGCTATTCCAATTATTTGTGAAAAATTTTCTAAAGTTAAATTTCGTTTTGTAGGCTCAGTTGAGTTTTCTCCTCGGAGAGATTTAAATATGAAACAATTTTTAGAGCTTAAGCTGCAATCTTATTTAAGCTATACTGAATTTGTTAGTTCTGTCCCTTTGGCTCAGATTCCGCAAATAATGGCTACAACTGATGTCTGCATATTTCCAAGCATTTGGGATAATTTTCCTAATGTTTGCTTGGAAGCTATGTCTGCTGCCAGGGGAGTAGTTGGCACTAATGCAGGTGGTATGGCAGAAATGTTAGACGAAAATCGAGTAGGTCGGCTTGTCCCGCCACGCAGTCCCCACAAAATTGCCGCTGCGGTTTTAGAATTATTAGAAAATCCTGACTTGAGAATGGAATTAGGACGAAAAGCTCGGCAGAGAATTTTAGATGTTTATAACTTAGAAAAAGTTGGAGTTTCTCAAGAAGCTAGTTATAAAACTGCGATCGCAAGGCGAAAACAACTGGGTCCACGCTTTTAAATATCAATTTTTGAATTTACAAAATTTATGTTGCAAATCTTTAATGCCAAAATTACAGTTTAGATTTCTCTGAATCCTTCATCTCTTGAAAAGTTCTAACATTACACCTATGGAATCAATATCATTAGTTTCTATTGTTGTTTCTATTTATAATGCTGGACAGTTTCTTCAAGAAGCTATTGAAAGTATTTTATCTCAAACCTATAGTCGCTGGGAACTCTTCCTAGTTGATGATGGTTCTATTGATCACAGCCCACAAATTGCTCAAGAATACACAAAAAAACACCCCGAAAAAATCTTCTATCTAGAACACCCAAATCATCAAAATTGTGGTGTTTGTTCAACACGCAACTTGGGAGTTGCTCATGCTAAGGGAAAATATGTAGCTTTTTTGGATTCCGATGATGTTTGGTTACCCCATAAACTGGCTTACCAAGTCGATATTATGGAAACCTATCCAGAGATCGGAATGGTGTTTAGCATGAGTCGTTACTGGAGTACTTGGGACCCAAATGTTGTAAGATCGAGTCAAGATTACATTCCCAATCCTGGTCTTAAGACTAATACATTGTACTCTCCAGGAGAATTAACTATTATCTGCTATCCACTAGGTAATGCTCAAGCACCCTGTCCATCCAATATTTTGTTGCGCAGGAATATTTTCGATACTATCGGCGGTTTTGAAGAGGGTTTTCAGAAGGGGTACCAGCTCTATGAGGATCAAGCTTTTCTCAGCAAGGTTTATCTGGCAACTTCAGTTTATGTCGCTAGTGAGTGTTTAGACTACTATCGTCTTCATCAAAAGTCTTGTATGGCAACAACAAAAAACTACCTTGAAATCAGGCTATTTTTCCTAAAATGGTTTGAATCGTATTTAAATTCTAAACAAATTGATGACAAAAAAATTTGGCAAGCATTAGAAACAGCAAAATGGCCCTACAAATATCCTCGTTTGTATTATTTATTGATGTTGCCTAAAAAGATCTATCTTCGCTTAAAAAATTGCCTGAAGAAAGTTCTTTTTCAGCTTTGGGTAGCTCCTAGCCTAGGCTCGGTATCTGGTCCATAAAATTATCGAATTCCTGTGAATTATTATCCTACTTTTTAATAATGAGGTGCTGAAATGTTTTTTTTTTCTCTTCTAAACCCTATTGGCTCCGATATTTATTGACAGTTGTGAAAGGTAATCCTCCCCTAGGAAAAATAAATTTTGGAGATTTACGAAATATCCAACCCATTAGTCGTCAGTTTGGCTACGATCGTGGTCAACCCGTTGATCGCTATTATATCGAAAACTTTTTAAATAAATATAGTCAAGACATTCGAGGACGCGTTCTCGAAATTGGCGATGATTCTTATACACGACAATTCGGCGGTAATCGCGTTTCTAAACGAGATGTTTTACATATTGAAGCTGGTAACCCGTGCGCAACTTTTGTTGGCGACTTAACTAACGCTGATCACATTCCTTCTAACATTTTTGATTGCTTGATATTAACACAAACATTACAGTTTATCTATGAGGTTCCCAAGGCTCTCGAAACTGTTTATAGAATTTTAAAACCTAATGGAGTAGTGCTGGCTACTTTTTCTGGTATTAGTCAAACTCCGAGTGATCAGTGGGGTAGTTATCACTGTTGGAATTTTACAACCATATCTGCCCGTAAGTTGTTTGAAGCTACTTTTTCTCCGGATAACCTTGAACTTGAAGCTCATGGTAATGTATTAACAACGATCGCTTTTCTTGAAGGAATTTCTGCGGAGGAACTCACTCAAGAGGAACTCAACTTTCACGATCGCTACTATGAAATGTTAATTACTGTTCGTGCTGTTAAAACTGAGGAGTCCTGAATGAGGAGATTCCGGCAAAAGGTAACGCGGAAGGCCAAACAGTCGGTTGAATGGCTGCTGAGCCGCTTTGGCAATCGAGCGCTTATCTTGATGTACCACCAAGTGGCTGAACCCGATCAAGATCCCTGGGCCTTAGCCGTCACCCCTAAACATTTTGCAGAACATTTGCAGATATTACGACAGAATGCGAACCCCATGAGCCTAGAGGCATTAGCCCAAGCTCATCAAGAGGGCAATATTCCGGAGCGTGCTGTAGCCATTACTTTTGACGATGGCTATGTTGATAACTTTAAAAATGCAAGTCCCCTATTAGAACAGTACGAAGTCCCAGCCACATTTTTTATTGCCACAGGCTATACCGGTCAAAACCAGGAGTTTTGGTGGGATGAGTTAGCTCGAATTGTCTTGACACCTGGAACCCTTCCCCCGGTTTTAACGCTGACCCTAGCAGACCGAACCCATACGTGGCAATTGGGACAGGCGATCGCCTATACCCAGGAAGATCAAGCCAACGATCGCCGTTATAAACCCTGGGAAGCCCCATCCGGTTCCCGTTTAGCCTTCTACACGACTATTTGGGAGCACTTGCGTCCTCTCGCCATGTCCGAACAGCAACAGGCGATCGCGGAGATTCGGGCCTGGGCGCAGGATACCTCAACTACCCGTGCTGACTATCGCCCCATGACGATTGATGAAATCAGACAACTCGATCAGGGCGGTATCGTGACGATTGGTGCCCATACCGTCAGCCATCCCAACCTGTCTATTCAACCTCTAGAGCGGCAAAGAACTGAATTAGCCGAGAGTAAACAAACCTTAGAGAATTGGCTGAACCGGCCAGTCACCCTATTTGCCTATCCGTTTGGGGATTACGCACCGGAAACCGTTCCTATCGTCCAGAATGTTGGCTTTAGCTGTGCTTGTACGACAGTCCCCAAGAGTGTTTGGCGTGGTAGCGATCGTTTTCAACTTCCCCGTCAGGCAGTAGAAAATTGGTCTGGTGAAGAATTTGCTCGACACTTATCTCTATGGTTTAATAACTAGCTCAATATGGCGACTCATCCTCTCGTCTCTGGTATTATTATTTTCCTAAATGCAGAAACGTATCTTGAAGAAGCTATTGAGAGTATTCTTGCGCAAACGTATCCTAACTGGGAATTACTCTTAGTGGATGACGGTTCAACAGATAGGAGTACTCAAATTGCCCAGATTTATGCTCAGAAATATCCAGATAAAATTCGTTATTTAGAGCATGAAAGTCATCAAAATTTGGGCATGAGTGCTACACGTAACTTAGGTATTCGCGAAGCGAAAGGCAAATATGTTGCCCTCCTAGATGCTGACGATGTCTGGCTATCTCAAAAGCTGGAAAAGCAAGTTATGTTACTAGAGAATAACCCTGACATTGGTATTGTCTTTGGCCCAACCCAATATTGGTTTAGCTGGACCGGTAAGCCAGAGGATAACAATCGTGATATTCTTAGGGAAATTGGGGTGAAACCAGACAAAGTGTATACTCCCCCTACACTACTGATTAAAATGCTTAAAAATGAAGCTAATGCACCGGCTACCTGTAGTATTTTAATGCTGCGATCACTCATGGTAGAGCTAGGGGGATTTGAAGATAGTTTCCGAAGTCTCTTTGAAGATCGGGCTTTCTTTACTAAGGTGTATCTCAAAATTCCGGCTTTAGTTGTGACTGAACACTACGATCGCTATCGTCAACATCTAGATTCAGCTTGTTATGTTGAGCAACGTTCCGGCAAGTATAAGCCCACGAAATATAGTGAACCTCATTTTCAGTATCTTAAATGGGTAGAGACCTATCTAAAAGAACAACATATTGATGATCCGCAAGTTTGGCAAGCCTTAAAAATTGGCTTATTACCCTATCAAAATGTAACTCTACATTATCTTTATCGAATACAACGATATATCAAAGCAAGCCTATTGAAAATTATTAATTTACTTACCCATTATATAGATCAAGTATTTACTATAAAATCATGAATATATTTCATCCTTTTCAAATTATTCATATTCATCTTGAAAAAGATGACTGGAAAACTGCGATCGATGAAAATTACTTAGCTTTTTATTTTGTCTTTTGGTGGCATGGTATCCCTCTAGGTGATAAGGAATTCACTCGACCTCAATTACCAACTTCAACCGAGGCATTACTAGAGATAGCTACACCTATTATTCTCCCTAATTTAAAGGCAAGTTTAATCGATGCATCGATCTCCCTACCTCTGGATCTTATTCAGAACACCACCTTAATCCCTGCTAATGCAGAGATGTTAAAGAAATGGGAACCCTATGTTTTACGGCTACGATCAGTATATTCACAAACCGTAGAGAGTACTGTCTCAGTTGTCATTTGTACTCGCGATCGTCCTGAGCATCTTGCCCAATGTTTAGAGTCCTTACTGCATCTATCTCCTCTGCCTGAAGAAATTATTGTTGTTGACAATGCTCCCGCTTCGGATGCAACGCAATTACTCGTTGCCAACCTACCACAAATTCGCTATGTCTTAGAACCGCGACCAGGATTGGATTATGCGCGTAATGCTGGCATTAAAAATAGTACTAAAAATATTATTGTTTACACAGATGATGATGTTTTAATTCACCCTAACTGGATTCAACAGATAAAGCGTGCTTTTGCAGATCCAGAAACAATGGCAGTTACAGGGTTGGTTTTTGCCGCCGAGCTAGAAACGGAATCTCAATATATTTTTGAAAAGTTTTGGAGTTTTAACCGTGGGTATCAACCTCTCGTTTATGATAGGGTCTACTTTCGGAAGTATTGGGTTATTGGCGCTCCGGCTTGGCGGATCGGAGCAGGTGCTAATATGGCATTTAGACGGGAAATCTTTAGCAAAATCGGGGATTTTGATGAGCGCCTAGACGTTGGTGCAGCAGGTTGTAGCGGTGACTCTGAACTCTGGTATCGCATTTTAGCATTGGGCTTTACCTGCCGCTATGATCCGCTGGTTGTTGCCTACCATTGCCATCGCCGCGAAATGGCTGGCCTTAAAAAACAGATTTTCTACTATATGCGCGGTCATATAACAGAGTTACTCATTCGCTTTGAGCGTTTTCATCATCTTGGTAATTTGATCCGAATTGCCCTCTCACCTATTTATCTCTCTAAAGTTTTTCTTGCAAGTCTACTCATGAACCGTCCACAACGATTGGCAACCCTTAAACAGGAGATATTAGGATCTTTATCGGGAATTCATTTTTATTTTAAAGGATGTCGATAAATTATTGCTGTGGTGGATTATTATGCATTTTTTAGTGACAGGTGGCCTAGGCTTTATTGGATCTCATCTACTCGAAGAACTTCTCTTAAAAGGATATCGAATTACTGTTATTGATAACTTCTTGACAGGTAAGCTTCAAAATTTACCTGATAGCGATCGCCTGCGTTTGATTGAGAAAAGTGTCCTTAGTTGTAACTCTTTGGATCTACCGGAAAAATATGATGGTCTGGTGCATCTAGCGGCAACACCATCGGTTACCCAATCCTGGTTAGAACCAATGGCCACCCATGAGAATAATATTTCAGCCACGGTTGCCGTGATCCAACTCTGCCAACAACTGTCCATTCCGCGCCTTGTTTTTGCCAGCTCTGCTGCTGTCTATGGTAATCCGCAGGCAGTCCCGATCGCGGAAACAGCACCCACCCAGCCTATTTCACCCTATGGTCTCCAAAAGCTAGCCGGGGAACAATATATCGCCCTCTTTAGCCAGTACTTAGGCATCTCCTCCGTAAGCCTGCGTCTGTTTAATGTTTTTGGCCCTCGCCAAGATCCCAATTCCCCCTACTCCGGTGTCATTTCCATCTTCAGCAAAGCGATGCGTGAAGGTCGATCAATCTCGATCAACGGCGATGGTAGCCAAACCAGGGACTTTATTTACGTTAAAGATGTCGCAACGGCCTTTGCTCAAGCCCTAACCATATCATTGGCACCAGGCGCTTCACTGGTGTGCAATATTGGTACCAGTAAGGCAATTTCCCTGATTCAGCTAAAAAACACCTTACAAGCCTGTTTCCCAGAATGGCAGGCTGAAACGATTTTTACGGATGCACGTCCTGGTGATATTCAGGCTTCGCAAGCCAATATTACGATCGCCCAGCAATTCCTAAACTTTGCCCCACGGTACACCCTCCAGGAGGGCCTACTTGCCTTAAAAGCCAGTCTAGCTTAGTTGCACCAGTCGGGCCTGGGGACGCGTATTATCAGATCCGTCCTCGTTGCGATCGCGTTTTGTCCAGGAGTGCTATGTTGCAGTCGTCGCTTACCCTCGAACACTTTGATGCGGTTTTGTTTGATCTCGATGGGGTCATTACCCCCACGGCCAACCTCCATGCGCTCTCCTGGCAACGAATGTTCGATCCCTTTCTGGAAGCGCGATCGCGGGCAACGGGTGAACCCTGGCAGCCGCTCGATATTGACCAGGACTACAAACGCTATCTAGATGGTCGCATTCGTTACGAAGCCGTCGCTGCCTTGCTCGCTTCCCGCCAGATTAGTTTGCCCTATGGTGCCTCCGACGATGCACCGGGCCACGACACCATTTGCGCCCTTGGTAACCTCAAGGACAAACTATTTGACGGCATCCTGCAATCCGAGGACCTGCAAGCCTATCCCGGCTCGATCGCCCTGATCGAGTATTGCCGTACCCAGGGGTTCCAGATTGCCGTGGTTTCCTCCAGCCGTAACTGTGAACAAGTCCTGCGGCGGATTGGCCTCATTGACTGGTTCCCCGTGCGGATTGATGGCATCGTGGCCGAACAGTTAAACCTACCGGGCAAACCCGCCCCCGACACCTACATTAAGGCCGCCGCCCAATTAGGCATCGCTCCCCAGCGGGCAGTGGTGATTGAAGATGCGATCGCGGGCGTGCAAGCCGGACGGGCAGGCGAATTTGGGCTGGTTGTCGGGGTCGATCGCCACGGGGACCCCGATCGTTTGTGGCAACAGGGTGCCGATTGCGTCGTTCAGGATTTAGCCGATCTGTTACCCCGATCCCAGAATGCGCTCAAACAGCCCTAATCAGGATTGCCGCTGCATCCTAGACAAACCGAGAACAGGGCGAGGATGCTCCCCACCTCGATCAACAGTTGTAAGGGCAGGGGGGCTGACGCTAACCCCCAAACCACAAAGCCAACACCTAGCAGGATTGTGACCAACAAAAAGACCTCATCCCGTAGCTGCCGTGCCAGCCAAAAGGCCCCAAACCCGATCGCCCAAAGGAACAGATAATGCATCGTGTTTCGTGCCCAATCCTTTTGATGTCCAGTAAAAGCTTGTGTTAACCAGTATGGGAGAGGTTGGCATAACCGCAGGGCGATTCAACCCCGTACGCGGGTCTAAAAACGGCCTAAAAACATTGACGCCTAATCTACGCAACCGGTCACACGACGCTACATTTTTTAACTGTAACCCAATCAACCCATCGCCGTAGACCAAGGAAGACCCAGGACGGTAGATTGCCCACTCATTTGGGCAGAAATAGATTTTCTGGGGCTAAACAGTCAAATCTCCGACCAGACTGTCAGATTAGGTGGAATGATCGGGCATCCTTGCACTAGAGGCTTCCACTAAAGTCTGGACACTGAGGTCTGTGGGTGCATGTCTAGGTTAGGTTAACTGGATGAATTCAGCAGGGGACCCCCCTGACGGAGACCGCTATGGAACGCGCTACCCCCCCCCTGTCCGTTTGGCAGCGCCTGCGACGGCAGGAATTTGACTGTGAAACAGCCTTAAGCCTACTGGTTGATCCCCAGGGCAAGGTGAACCTGAGCCTCCTGGACACCGAGGTAACCTATCGGTTTTTGCGCGAATTTCCCGATCGCAGTGCCCTTCCCCCCGTCATCCCCTTGCTGCTGTGGCGCAGTTGTTTCTACCTCGGCAGTCCTATCCCCCTCGCGATCGAACAAATCCGGCAGTTAGGCGATCGCACGCTGACGAGCATCAAGGTGGTCCCGATCGCGGAAAAAAGCTACCGTGCCTGGTATCACAGCCTGAATTTTGACCACACCTGCATCAATGCCGATCCCCTCGTCAATCCCCTCACGGGCGAAGTTGAGCAGGAGGACATTGGTGAGACCACCGAGCTTTACCTGTCCAAAGCCGTAGACCAGATTGGCCGCATTCGTACCCTGATCTCCGGTGCCCTGCGCAACCGCGCCAGTGACATCCACCTGGAACCCACCCCCTCTGGGCTGCGAGTGCGTTACCGAATCGATGGCATCCTGCGCGATATTACGGTCCTCCCCCTGGAGATCAGTCGGCGGGTAGTCGTTGCCTTGAAGGTCATGTCTGACATTGACATTGGTGACAGTCGGCGACCCCAGGATGGTCGCATTGGTGAGAAGTATGCGACCCACCAGGCGGAAGGACTGGGGTTGGATATGCGCGTGAGCACCCTTCCCTGTGTGGGGGGTGAGAAAGCCGTGATTCGGCTCTTGCCAGCCCAGAATCCCTTTACGGACATTCAAAGCCTGGGCTTTACCCCGCGATCGCTCGCCCTTTATCAGCACTGGATACAACAACCCCAGGGCATGATTATCTTCACTGGCCCCACCGGTTCCGGCAAAACCAGCACCCTCTATACCACCCTCCAAGCCGTGGCCCAGGAGCACGTCAACGTCGTCACCGTCGAAGACCCGGTGGAATATCAACTGCAAAATATTACCCAAACCCAGGTAAACGAAGCGGCTGGCATGACGTTTGCGGCGGGTCTCCGGGCGATCCTACGCCAGGACCCGGACATCATCATGGTAGGGGAAATTCGTGATCATGAAACCGCTGAAACTGCCGTGCGGGCTGCCTTAACCGGCCACCTCGTCTTTACCACCCTGCATACCAACGACGCGATCGGGGCCATTCCCCGAATGAAGGACATCGGTCCCGATCCCGGCCTGATCAGCGATGCCCTGTTGGGAATTGTGGCCCAACGCCTCGTGCGTAAGATTTGTCCCCATTGCACCGCACCCTACACCCCCACCCAACGGGAGTTGGAAATTCTCGAACTATCGCCCACCGTCGGGAATACCCAGGGTTGGCGACAGGGGCAGGGTTGCGCCAAATGCTTTAACTCCGGTTACCTAGGGCGGGAGGCGGTCATTGAGGTTTTGAACGTCGATGAGACCGTGCGCGATATTATTCATGAAGGCACCATTACCCAACTACGGCGGTACTTATATAAAACTGAATTTGAATCCTTCCGGATGGCTGCGATCGCCAAAGTAACCACTGGTATTACCACCCTCTCGGAGGTTATGCGAGTCCTCCCCCACAGTGCCCTCTTCCCCCGATCGCCCCGCAATCC
>NZ_JBRCAD010000093.1:0-6285 GCF_053493415.1 Trichothermofontia sp.
GGCAGGTCCGGGGCGGGGGCGTAGCGGGGTTTGGCCGGTTCTCGCAAGCTGCCCCGTTCAAACACGGGGGCACCGACGATATTTAAGCGAGTTTCCCCACTCACCAAGGCCAGGGGATTGAGTTCCGCCTGATTAGCCAACATCCGCAGGCGGCGATTGAACTTGGGTTGTAACCCCCAGAGTTCCTGGGCCGAGAGGTAGAGATTGCAGTAGACCTGGCGTTGCGGCGGCGTCAGGGTCACGCCTTCGGTCTGATTTTCCAAACATAGCCCGTCAGGATCGGCGGCATGGCGGCGCAGGAACCGTTCGATCGTACCGATATGTAACACCAGTTGGCCACGGGCAACCCGCACCCGGTTGGGATCGGGACTGACCGCTGCCGCTTCCGTGAGCGCGATAAAGTTAATCTGATCCTGGGTGAGGGACTGGGCCTGTCGCCAGAAGTCAGCCTCGGTGGTGGGTGAAGCTGCCGAGACAGGAAAACTCGTGATGGGATTAGCGCCTAGGGCCATAACCCCGATCGCGGCTCCCAGCCCCAAAGTTCGGGCACTAACTTGGGCGACCAACCGCCCCCATGCTTGACACTGCATACCGAATACTCCCTTCTCACTCACATCACGGGGCAGGCATCCTGGCAAGGCATTCCCACACGGCGTTGCTGGTATAAACTCCGGAACTGAAGAGGTCGTCGCAGCGACCGTTGAACTGGCTTCTAAACTGGCTGTTGCATGAACAACCCTGGCCACAAACGTTGGGAATACCCCCTGAGAATGCCCCCTCTCTAAATTATCCCCTGACTCACGGGAATCGGATCGCCAATATAACGGCGCAGCCAAATCTTTTTTGACAAAAGTTGATCGTTGGGCAAAAGTTGACGGCTAGGGCTGCTGATTGAGATTGTATGCCAGCAACAACAGGTCATCGGGGAGTTGGTTGCGGAGATTAGGCGTCTGATTTGCTGACGATTGCAATAGTCCTGAGGCGAATATCTATGATGACAAGGGGAGCGTTTCGATCAGGGGACAAATATCCCCCGGCTGGGGATGGGGATGACGCGTACCCCAGCGATCGCGGTACCATTCCAAATGCGCCTTGAACGCCAGCATCTCTTGAATTTGGGCATCCAGTTGCTCAATCTTGGTTTGTAAAAGTGACTGCACCAACTCACAGGGGATATCCCCCCGCTGATGCACATTCAGCACCTCGCCAATGTCTTCGAGGGAAAACCCCAGAGATTGGGCCTTTTTGATGAACTGTACCTGCTGCACTGCCGCCAGGGGATAGTAGCGGTAACCATTGTCGCCCCGTTCCGATCGCAGCAAACCCAGCGTCTCGTAATAGCGCAGGGCACCCACCGCTACCCCCGTTTGCTTCGCCACTTCGCCAATCTTCAAACCCAGCGCGATCGTCATCGTTTGCCCCTTCCCTCAACTTTATTTCTACTCTAAACCCTCTAGCGGGCTGTAGTGTCCCCGCAAGGTCGGTAACCCCTAACCGCGTCGAAAAAATTTTGCGCAACCCTCTTGACTCTAAAGTTGGCTGTAGGCTTTAGGGTTAATTCATCGTAATCAAACACACTTGTTGCAACCGATGAGGTAAACCCATGACCCCGCTCAAAGCTACGCCCCACACTCAACACGACCCCGCGCACCATGACCCCGCGCACCATGACCCCGCGCCTGCGCCCCACACTCAACCTACCCAGGCCGCGATCGCGCTCCCAACATCAGTCAAGCTCTATCGGATGTCCACCCCTGATCACGAGTGCCCCTGGGGCCTCAAGGCGGTGAATCTGCTCAATGAAAAGGGGATTGCCTTCGAGGATATTCGTTTAACCACCCCAGAGGCGCTCGCGGCTTTCAAAGCCCAACACAATGTTGCCACCACACCCCAGATCTTCTTTGGCGATCAACGCATTGGCGGCTACACCGATCTGGCGGCCTACCTGGAGGTCCAGGCCGAAGCAGCGGACTATTCCTACACCCCCGTGGTGGCCCTCTTCAGTACCGCTGGTCTGGTGGCCCTGTCCACCTCCCTGGGCCTGTCCGGCTTCATGGGGATTTCCCTCTCGATGCTGGCATCCCTGAAGCTGATGGATCTGGATGCCTTTGCTGAAAGCTTTGCCAAGTACGACCTCGTGACCCGCCGGATCAAGCCCTACGGTAAGTTTTATCCCTTTATTGAACTGGCGGTGGGATTAGGGTTCCTTTCTGGGATTGCCCCCCTGGCAACGGGGATTGGTTCGCTGGTGGTGGGCGCGAGCGGGGCCGTTTCCGTGTTCAAGGCGGTGTATATCGACAAGATGGCGCTCAATTGTGCCTGTATTGGCGGTAATTCCAAGGCTCCTTTGGGGATCGTCAGCTTTGCAGAAAACGCGATCATGGCGCTGATGGGAGCAACGCTAATTTTCTCAACCGCTACCGCCCGCGAGGTGGAGTCCAAGGTTAACCGCCAACCCGAACTTGCGCCCGTGGTGCAACTTCAGGAGGCGAAATAATCGGGATGGCAGGTGTTTCGCAGGTTTCTCTGGAAGATAGCAGCCATCAAACGACAGTACGGTGTTCCCAGCAACCTGGTTTCCTGTCATACGGCGATCGTGGCGGGTTATGTCATTGAAGGGCATGTTCCAGCGGCAGACATCCAGCGGCTACTCACGGAGAACCCCAATGTTGTGGGCATTGCCACCCCTGGGATGCCGATCGGTTCACCGGGGATGGCAATGGGAAATCAACGGAAACCCTATACCGTGGTTTCATTTACGGCTGATGGCAAAACAGCAACCTTTGCGGATCATCCATAGTTATTGTTAAGCTCCGTAGTAATGCCCTATCAACAACAAACTACCGTTGAGATCGATCATGATCACGACACCGAAATACCTCACCCTTGAAGATTATCTAGCCTATGATAATGATACCGAAATCCACTACGAACTGGAGGCTGGTGAGTTAGTCCCCATGCCCCCGGAACAGCGGATTAACGATCGCATTGCAATGGAGATCTTGCGGGCATTTCTGGCGTTGCTGCCACCGGCCCGCCTCAGTTGTAAGGGCACTGAAATTGAGGTGACTGGTCTACGGGCAACGGTACGCCTTCCTGACCTAATGGTGCTGACGGAGGAATTAGTTCCCCTCTTGGAAAACGAAAGTCGGGCACTGATTCGTCAAGAGATGCCCCCTCCCCAGTTAGTCGTTGAAGTGGTGTCACCGGGGAAGCGATCGGAAGATCGGGATTATCGTTACAAACGCTCTGAGTATGGGGCGCGTGGAATTCCAGAATACTGGATTGTTGACCCCATGCGGGAGCAGGTTTTAGTCTTAACTCTAGTAGATGGTTTTTATGAAGAAGCCGTTTATCAACGGGGCGATCGGGTGCAATCCCCCACCTTGCCCGACCTAGCCTTGACGGTCGATGCCATTCTTGCCTAATTATTTACCGCATTTCCCATGTCTATCCCCAACTTCTCTGAGTTCCATTTTTCTGAGTTCAAGCCCTGGCGGGTACCCCAGTATTGGCTTTTGGGCATTGGGGCCGGCCTATTTGCCTTAAATTGGACTTTCCTGCTGCGGGCTGATGATTCTGAGTTATTAGCAACGGTTGGGTTGCTGTGGCTAGGGATCGGGATGCTGCTGTGGGAGAAGCGGCAGGATCTGCATTTGGAAAGTAGCCCGGGTGCGACGATCGCCGGGGCGGCCCTCATTGCCCTGGTTTTGGTGCGTAGTCTAGCTCCCGGTGGCTATCACTTGCAGGCTTCCCCCTTTATCTCCTTTCTGGGGTTAGCCTTGATGGCTAGCGGATTTCAGGGAGTGGGGCAGTTCTGGAAGGAATTAGTCATTTTAGGGTTGTTGCTAGTGTCCCCCCTCGTGGTGGGATTGCTTCAGGCGATCGATCTGTCCTTACTGACGGCAAAAGCAGCAACCTTTATGCTCTGGTATGCTGGGTTTGATGTGGCGCGACAAGGGGCCTTTATTGCCTTGCCCACAGGGCGGGTAGAGGTCTACGGGGCGTGTTCGGGGGTGAGCAATGTGCTGCAAATGCTCTACATCTCGTTGCTATTCCTGCTGTTGGTGCCCCTGCGTTGGCCACAGCGGCTCTTGTGTATGGTGATTGCTCCCCTGATTGGCTTTTTCGTCAATGCGGGACGCGTCGCCCTAATGGCCATCCTGGTCGCGAATACCCGCCAGGAAGCGTTTGAATACTGGCATACGGGGGATGGTTCGCTGGTCTTTTCCGCGATCGCGGTCCTGTTGTTTGGGGCATTTTGTTGGCTTGCCTTCCTGCGCCAGCCCACCGGCCCCCAAGGGGCGAATCCATGTTAACGGCTGGGGGAAAGCCCCGGCCCTGGCGGACCACCGTCTTGGCCTTGACCTTGGCGGGAGTCTGTGGGGTTCTCGTTAAGGTCTGGGTGATCGATCCGCGCCAATCCCCCCCCCCGATCGCGCCGATTACCCTGCCAGATGCGCCGCCGCTGCCGGGATGGACATTGACCGAGAGTGCCCCGATCGCGATCGATCTGATTCCCGGTAGCCGAGCCTCCCATGTCTATCACTTTCAGCAGGGTGGCCAGCCCCTAGAGATTCATATGCACTACATGGCTCCCTGGACGGATGGTAATATTAGCCGCTTCCTGTTTGTCCATACCCCGATTCGCACGGCCAATGCGGGGTTACAGCAGCGTTACCATCCGGAAACGGGTGCCTATGGGGTCCTCACAGCCCAAGGACGGGCCTATCTAACGGCTTGCATCAATCCGAAGGGGCAAAGTACGCTCACGGAGCAACAGGCCACCCAAAACCGCTATGCCACCGGGCTACGGCCTTGGCGGGTACTGCGCTGGCTACTGGGGCAGGACAAGCTCTGGGATGGACGTTGCCTGTGGACCCTGATGATGGTGCGCCTACCGCCAACGACACCAGCGGTAGCAGAACGTCACGACACCCCGATGGCATCGGCCCAAGCTTATCAGATACTAGAGGCGGCTTGGGTACCGTGGCATCATTGGTGGCAGGCTAATTTCCCCCCACCCGTGCCTGAATAGACCAACATGTCCCCTGGCTAGGTCTTTGTTCTATTAAATGTAACTGCCATACTCACTTCTGACGTATCTGACGTAACTGAACCCATGACTGATTCCCCTGCTTCTGATCATGAGAGCGCTTACGGCCAAGCCCAGGATGAAGCGCGATCGATTTATCGTCTGCGCTGGATTGGCTATGGTTTCCTGTTGTTTTTTGGGATCGAACTTGGGCGGATTTTGATCCCTCCCCGCTTCCTCGACCCAGTTTGGGAGTTTGAAGCGATCGGGGCGATCGTCGAGCGCGTGGTCGTGCCCCTATTGGGTATGGGACTCGTGTTCTTTGGCGAACACTATGGGCGAAAACCGCCGGAAAAAATCCTATTACGGCTGATCTCTTGGGGAGCGGGTCTCCTGGCCCTGCTCTTTTTGCTCATGGTTCCCCTGGGGGTGGTCAACACCCTACGGATCAATGCGCAAAATCAACAACAGCTTACGGCCCAAGCGGAACAGCAACGAGCGCAACTACAACAGCTCCAAAGCCGGGTAGAGGCCAGTACCCCGGAAACCCTCCAAACCTTGATGAACCAGTTAAATCGGGCAGGGATCACCCTCGAAGACGATAATCCAGCCACGCTTAAAACAGAGGTGGTCACTCGGATTGACACCCTCCAGGCCCAGATCGATCAACAGGTTACGATCGCCCAGGGGATCGGATTTCGGCGGCTCCTCAAGAACTCCGTGAAGTGGAACCTGGGGGCCATTATTTCCTGTGCGTTATTCGGGATGATCTGGAGAACCACGAAATGGGCACGCTAATTGGCCCGTATCTTCGCGCCGTGCGTCCCCGGCAGTGGACGAAAAACCTGATTGTGTTCGCGGCTCCCCTCTTCGCGTTTCAGTTATCCCCCCTGACTCTGCTGAATGCCAGTATTGCCTTTGTCCTATTCTGCTGCGCCTCCAGCAGTTTTTATTTGTTTAATGACCTAGCCGATGTGGAGGCCGATCGCCAGCATCCGGTGAAGTGTAAGCGCCCGATCGCGGCGGGGTTAATTCCCATCCCAACGGCGATCGCCCTGGCCACGTTCCTGATCGGGATTGCCCTCGTGGGAGGCTGGTTGAAGGCTCCCGGTTTAGGACTGGCCATCCTGGGCTATGCCCTTTTGCAGGTTGCCTATAACCTGATCCTGAAGCACAAGGTAATTGTGGATGTGGTGGCGATCGCGGCGGGTTTTGTCTTGCGGGCCTATGGGGGAGGGGCGGCGGCGGGG
>NZ_JBRCAD010000094.1:0-27284 GCF_053493415.1 Trichothermofontia sp.
ACCCGCCGCCCCCCCGCCCAGCGAGGAGGCATTGTCCATTACCGATAGTGCTACTGCTGAGCGTCCTGATACCGATCGTTCCCCCACGGAGGACGAGTTGTCCACGAGCGATAGCGCCCCTGCGGATAGTTCTACAGTGGATAGCGATAGTTCTACAGTGGATAGCGATAGTTCTACAGTGGATAGCGATAGTTCTACAGTGGATAGCGATAGTTCTACAGTAGATAGCGATAGTTCTACAGTGGATAGCGATAGTTCTACAGTAGATAGCGATAGTTCTACAGTAGATAGCGATAGTTCTACAGTAGATAGCGATAGCTCTACGGTGGATAGCGATAGCTCTACAGTGGATAGTGATAGCTCTACAGTGGATAGCGATAGCTCTACAGTGGATAGTGATAGCTCTACAGTGGATAGTTCTACTGCGGATAGCGTCCCTGCGGATAGTATTGGGAAAAGTGCGGCCAGTCTGGCTGAACGGCTACGGTGGTGGTGAGACCATGCATCCATGTAGATATCTAGCCTGATATGGACGGCTCCCCTTCCTGGCAACCCGAATTAACGGACGATGGTTCGTTTACCTTTTTTTCGACGGAATTTGGTGAACACTTCCACAGTCGGACTGGGGCTAAACAGGAAGCCTTGCAAAAATTTGTGCAGGCTACCCAGCTCGCTTACCGCGCCCAAGCGCCGACCCTGCGCGTGCTTGATATTTGCTACGGGCTGGGTTACAACACGGCGGCAGCCCTGGAAACGATCGCCCAAGTCAATCCCACCTGCCAGGTTGAACTCTATGGCCTAGAACTGGACGCCAGTGTTCCCCGCGCTGCGATCGCGCCTAACTTGCTTTCCATTTGGTCCCCAGCGGTGCAAACCATCCTGTGGGATCTGGCCCTACACCACCACTGCCAGCGAGCCAACCTCCAGGCAACGTTGAGGTTGGGGGATGCCCGCCAAACAATTCAGTCCCTCCGCCAGCAGGGCTTTCAGGCCGATGTCATCTTTCTTGATCCCTTTTCGCCCCGCCGCTGTCCCCAACTGTGGACGGTGGAATTTTGTGCTCAAGTCGCGGCTTGCCTAGCGCCAACGGGTGTGCTGGCCACCTATTCGCGCTCGGCCAGTGTACGCTCGGCCCTGTTGACGGCGGGGCTTTGCCTTGGCACCCTGCCTCCCCCGGCCCACGCCTTGTCTCACCAGTGGTCGGAGGGGACGGTGGCGGCCTTCCAGGCGCATGGCTTAGTCCCCCTGTCGGCAATGGAGCAGGAACACCTACAAACCCGTGCTGCTGTCCCCTACCGCGATCCCAGTTTGGCTGATGCGGCGGCGGTTATTTTGGCCCGCCATCAGCAGGAACAGGCCCGATCGCCCCTGCCCTCGACCTCCAGTTGGCGGCGGCGGTGGCAGATCCACTGATGGACCGATGGCGCAATTGCTTGACGGGCCGACTGAGCATGGGTGCGACAGCCCACTCCCCAACCCCGCACCCTCAGGGAGAGGGGCCTAAAAAACTAATAGCGCCGCTACTTCGCCCATTTTGGGAGCGGGGGCTGGGGGGTGAGGGCAATTGAACGGTTAACGCACCCTATTTGGCAATGGCAAACTGTTTAATCAGGTACGGGGCAATCTCCGGAGGCGCTAAAATTTGCTGTGCTGCCCCGAGGGCGATCGCCTCCTTGGGCATCCCAAATACAATACAACTGGCCTCATCCTGGGCGATCGTCAGGCCCCCAGCCTGAGCCACCGCCTGCATCCCAGCCGCTCCATCCCGACCCATCCCGGTCAATAACACGGCGATCGCAGCTTGCCGATAGTAGGCAGCAACAGACTGAAATAGGACCGTGACGGAGGGACAATGGCCATCGACCGGTTGCGAGGAACCTAGTTGTAAATACCCCTGGGGACTCAGTTGCAGATGATGGCGTTCCGGCGCAAAGTAAACCCCACCGGCTTGGGGGACCGTTCCCTCTTGGGCAATTTTGATCGACAAAGCGCAACTCGATTGCAACCAATCCACCAGCCCTTGCAAAAAGCCTTCGCTGATGTGCTGCACACACACGATCGGCACTGGAAAACTACCTGGCAAGTGGTGCAAAATTTGCTGCAAGGTTTGTGGCCCCCCGGTCGAAGCGCCGATCGCCACAATGCGCGGTGCCCGAATATCCAGCCTGGACGCAGTAGGGGTTGCGCTCGGCGATACCCCCGACCAACGCCCCCTTGACACTTGCTGTACGCTAGTTCCTGGCCGTTTCCCCGCCATAGATGGGGATGACTGGGCAAGACGGGTGGGCGATCGTCGGGTAAAGACCGTTACCCCTGCTAGGACCTTGATGCGATTGATGAGGTCCTGCCCTAATTGTTCATATTCCGTTGCCAGCCCTGTCGTGGGTTTAGGGAAAACATCCAACGCCCCCGCCTCCAACAGGGGAAAGACATTGTGGGTGTCTTCTGCCTTTACCGACGCACTAACCACCAGAATGGGACAGGGAGCCTCCGCCATAATCCGGCGAGTTAACTCTAGGCCATTCATCTTGGGCATATGAAAATCAGTACAAATGACCTGTGGCTTCACCTTGGGGATCAGCTCCAGTGCCTCCATGCCATTACGGGCTACGCCCACAACGACCAAATCTGGCGACGTGCCTAAAATGCGCTTGAGAATGGTCAACGCCACGGGCGAATCTTCAACCAGTAGAACCCGAATGGGCAGAGCAACCATAACGTAGCGATGACCTCAGCGTTGAGTGTAATCCATCCTTAAGCGTAAACCAGACAAGCCTCGGTATAGGTCGGTTCTACCTCCAGCCCAGAGGGAAAGCGGGTGTCCTGATCGTACAGGGCTGCTTGCAGATTGACGGCGGCCACACTTGCCCCTTGCAGCTTCGCCCCTTCCAGGTTAGTCCCCTGGCAGTTCGCCCGATCGAGCTTGGCAGCCCAAAGATAGGCCTTTTGGAGATTGGCATCGGCAAGATTGGCATCATATAGTTTGGCCCCATTGAGGTTCGCATTCCGGAGATCAGCCTCACTCAAGTCCACTGCCGTCAGATCACTCTTACTGAGGTTGGCCTCATGCAAATCGGCCCGCAGTAAAGAGGCATGACTAAACGTGGCTGCGCGTAGATTCGCATGGCTCAGGGTGGCTACCCGCAGGTAGGCATAGCTGAAGTTGGCAACGGCCAAATTCGATCGCTTGAGGTTAGCCCCGCTCAGTTTGGCCCCACTGAAGTTGACCCCTTCCAGATCCGCGTCACTAAGATCTACCCCATTCATGTAGGCGTCATTCAACGTCACACTATTTAAACTAGTGCCGGATAGATCCGCCCCACTTAAGCGGGCACCCTCCAAATTTGCCCAGTTCAAGTTGGCCTCAGTCAGATTGGCTCCCCGTAGGTTAATGCCACTCAAATTTGCACCACACAAATTAACATGGCTGAGATCGGCCTGTCGGAGATTAACCCCCTTGAGGATCGCCCCACTGAGCCGGGCACCGCGCAAACTGGCATGGATCAACTGGGCACCGACCAGCTTCGCCTTGGTTAGATCGGCGCTAACAAGATTCGCCTGCTCCAACTTGGCATAGGTGAGATCGGAACCATACAGACAGGCCCCGTAGAGGTTGGCCTTGTGGAGCACCGTGCGGCTAAGGTTGACCGAGGCAAGAAAAGCTTCAGCAAAATTCGCGCCACTCAGGTTAAGGCCGCTCAGGTTGGCTCCCGCGAGGTTCACCCCGGCAAAGTCTCGCTCCCCATTAGCATAACGTTGGGTTAATTCGGCAACATCCATAGGACTTTAACCTCGCAATCAGGAACATGCAATTGTTTTGGCAGCGTGGATGACGAAGAATGAAGCGCTTCAACAATTTTCTATATCACTTCCAGTAATCCCCGAATGGGGCCAGGAAGTTTGGTTCCGCACGAAAACTATACAATCAACGATACAAATCTAAAACTCCAAGAGACCAAAAGTCGCCAGTGGGGGGCCTAGCGACGCTTGCGACAGCCGAGTCCTCGCCATACCCAGACGGCTAGCCCCCGTTTGAGTTGGCGATCGTCGGCAGCGATCAGCTATCTAGGGAGGCTAGGGTAGGGGACGATGCGGTGAGGGGCTGCGGTGGGAGGGGGTGCCGTAAGCTGTCCTAACGGGCAGGGAAGGGGGAAGACCGCCCAGGGATAGCTCGCTCGTTGCTGTTAACATCGAGCCCCATCGTCCGTCCAGGTAGAAGGGCCAGTCTGTAAAACTTTGCGAACACCCTCTAAGATAAGTTAAAGGTTCAGGTTCAACTCAGCTTTTGCCTCCCCGCAAGAGTTGGGGGGGCTACCCACTTAAATTGAGAATCCATTTGGCAATAAGGAGACTAAAATCTATGCCGCAGCTTGAGGCAAGTGTTGACATCGACTTTCAGAGTGATGTGTATAAACAGGCGTATAGTCGAATCAACGCGATCGTCATTGAGGGGGAAGAGGAAGCCCACGCCAACTACCTGCAATTAACGGCAATGCTGCCTGACCACCAGGAGACCCTCACCAAACTGGCAAAGATGGAAAACCGCCATAAGAAAGGGTTTGAAGCCTGTGGTCGCAACCTCAGTGTGACGCCGGATCTGGAATTTGCCCGCCAGTTTTTTGCAAACCTGCACCACAACTTCCAGGAAGCAGCAGCCCAAGGGAAGCTCGTGACCTGTCTCCTGATCCAATCCCTCATTATCGAGTGCTTCGCGATCGCGGCCTACAACATTTATATCCCTGTGGCCGATCCCTTTGCCCGCAAGATCACAGAAGGGGTGATCAAGGACGAGTACCTACACCTGAACTTTGGTGAAGAATGGCTGAAGGCTAACTTCGAGGCATCCCGCGAGGAGTTGGAGGCGGCCAATCGCCAAAACCTGCCCCTTGTTTGGCAGATGTTGAATGAAGTTGAGGAGGACGCCAAGGCCCTGGGCATGGAGAAAGATGCACTTGTCGAGGATTTTATGATTGCCTACGGAGAAGCCCTGAGCAATATCGGCTTTTCCACCCGTGACATTATGCGCATGTCAGCCTATGGCCTCCGCGCTGCCTAACCTTAGGGCTATCCGGCCCGCTTAGGCCGATCCAAGCGTGTGGGGTAGGCACCTTGCCTGCCCATTATTTGCCCTGAACCTCGTGTTCTAAACGACGGCCTCCATCCCATTTTGTGGGTTAGGAGTTGTGCCACCATCCTGGGGGGTAGGGAGCTTGTCTGCCAAGGTCAACGGGTTGGGTCGCGCAGACGCGACATTAACCGATAATTCGCCATTATTTTAGGCTTGATCCTAGGCAGGGTCTCTACAAGACCGAGCGTGGGGATTTGCCGATCGCCGTCATCCATGTCAACATACGCTGAACTTAGCCAGATGGGAAGCCAAATGGGATATTCAAGGCAAAAGGAGTCAGCGACATGGTGAGACGAAGTCGGAACGCAGCCGGAGGGTTTCTGCGCGACTTTCGGGAATTTGCTCTTAAGGGCAATGTGGTTGATTTGGCTGTGGCGGTGATTATTGGCGGAGCCTTCGGTCAGATCATCAACTCTTTTGTCGAAGACTTGGTCATGCCGGGCATTATTAACCCTTTGCTGGCCCAAACCGGGGCAGACTGGCGAGAATTGAGTATTGGCCCCGGCATCAAGATCGGCAGCTTCTTCGGGTCAGTGGTTGATTTTGTCATTATTGCCTTGGTACTCTTCCTGCTCATTCGCAGCCTAGAACGGCTCAAGCGCCGCGAAGCTGCCCAAGCCGAAGCCGAACCGCCCGCCCCCGATCCCGCCATCGCTGTCCAGGAACGTTTAGCCGACACCCTTGATCGCCTCACCAGTGTCCTCGACTCGCAACAGTAATCTGGTGTGAACCTGCTAAGACCTCGGTCTTGTGGGGTAGGCGGCATTCTCTGGTGGGGTAGGCGTCCCGCCTGCCTGTGTGCTGTTGACCTGTCCAAGGATTGGCCGGTTGACGGGTTGGCTGACGGGCCGGAGGCCCATCCCACCAGACTGGAATCAATGGGCTGGGGCTGGCCGAGAGGTAGATTGACGGGCCGGAGGCCCATCCCACCAGACTGGAATCAACGAGCCTGATAGATATAGTAAGTCACCATTGGGATCACCGTTGCTGCAATTAGCAACCCAATCACCACGATCGTGGAACTCTGGGTATCGGTTTCCGCTGCCTTGGTAAACGTACTCTCTGCCTGCACCGTTTCCTGCTCCACGGGGGGGCCAGGGTCAGGTTCGCCGGAAACGACTGCAATCAGGCGATCGGCAGCCTCCGTAAAGGCCCGATTGTATTGGTTACCCTCCCGCAAGGGGATCAGAATACTTTCATTGGCCACACTCGTCGCAACCGCATCGGGTAAGACCGCTTTCACCGCGTCACCAGTGCGAATTGCCACGTCATTGGTGAGGTTATCCAATAGGAGTAGGACTTGGTGGCTTTGGGCTTCGGGGGTGGGGAACCAGGTATTGAAGAGGGCATCGGTTAAAGTTGTTGCCGTTTCGCCGTAGTCAAAGCGATAGAGGGTCACGAAGTGAACCTGGACGCCTTGGGTATCGGCCAGGGCTTGAAAGGCAGTGTTTAACTTGTTTTCATTGGTCCGACTGATAATGTCGGCTTGGTCAATGATCCAGGGAGTGCCATCACTGGCGGGGCGGGGAATGTCGTAAATACCCGTGGCCTGGGCCGGGGCGATCGCGCCGAGCTGACTGGCCACCACCAGACAAACCAATAGTCCAAGCTGGAGCAAATGACGCCGCCAGTGCTGAAAAAAATTGTGAATAGATTGCATGGGGCTTATAGATAAATAAACATTGGTATTTGCACCATTTTGCCACCCAGTGGATACTCGCCATGCTGCTTTGGCCCCGATCGTCCGATTTACTCCAGCAACGCGCCCAGGTCTTTGACCAACTGGCCACGCTGTTAAACGCGGGGATACCCCTACAACGCAGCCTGGGGATGGTGAAGGTTCCGGGCCAGGGGCAATGGGGCCGCCTACTCCAGCACTCTAGCCGCAGTATTGATGCCGGTGCGACCCTGGCGGAGGCGATCGCCGCCAACCAACCCCGATCCTGGCTCACCCCCGCTTACTTTGACCAGTGGACGCTGGGGGTCTTGCGCCTAGCCGAAACCAGTGGTGCCCTGGCGGCGGGCTGTCGGCAATTGGCGATCGCGGCGCGACAGCAACAGGCACGGCAACGCCTGGAAACCGCGATCGGGCGATCGCTCGTGGCCTTGGCTATCAGTGGCCTTACCCTGGGGATAGCCCTGCTCCAGTGGCGTACTGCGTTTCTCCTCCAGCCCTGGTTTTGGGGCCTTGTGCTCTGCCTAAGTCTGGGCCTCGGTTGGGGGTGGCAGCAAGCGCAATCTGGTTCCTTGGGGGCCACAGTTCAATCCTATCAGCGCCAACTACCAATTCTGAAGTCCCTCTGGGAAGCGCAGGTCTGTCTGTACATCAGTGAATTGGCCACGCCGTTACGGTGTGGCATCCCAATTCTGGCGGCGTTGGATTTAATGCGTCGCCATGTCCCTGATCCGGAATTGGCGAAAACCTTGACGCTCCTGATTCATGGGGTGCGCTCGGGTCGTAGCTTGGGCCAGATTTTAACCGGACGTATCCCGGACCTTGCCCTGCAACTCATTCGCACGGGAGAAGAGGCCGGTGCCCTGGATGAGACGTTAGGGAAGTTGGGAGAATACGGTCAGGAAAGCTTGGCAATGACCCTGCGGCAGGTGCAGACGGTTTTGCGGCCCCTGGCGATCGTTGCGATCGGAGGTATCGTTGCTCTTACGGCTATCCAGTTATTTACCCAGACGTTGCCGTCGTTGCCGGACTAGAGCAAATGGGTGGGTGGGGGGTGTGGCAACCCATCCCGGTGCTGAAGAGTTGGGGCATTGAGTCCTAACCAGTGAAGGGCGCGAGGGGACGAAGAACCCCCAAGACAGCAAGGGCACCCGGGGGTACAAGTGGGAGGGAGTACCCAGGTTAGGTAAGTTGTAGGGCGACGGCGTTGTCAATGAGGGCCAGGTTACCTTCAGCGGTCAGGGCACTAAAACGGCGAATGTAGTGCTGCACCGGCGGCGGTAAATGGGGGAATTCAAAAAGGGCGTCGCCGTCGGCAATGTCGGCCCAGAAGTAGCGCAGGTTGGGCGCGATCGCGGTTGCCTCAACCGGAGATAAACTCAACGGTGGCTCGGTCAACAGACGCACCATAAACCCCAAACTGCGATCACCCATCCATTCCCGCGAATGCCGTTGCAAATGGGTCAACTCTGGCACCTGGGTCACCCGGTGGGATTCCACTTCGAGCCAGGATTGACCGTGGCGATCGCGGTGCAGGGTTAAGACCCGATAGGGATGGGGATAACTCACCAGCGACCCCGTTGTAATTTCATACATCCGCCCCTGATAGGCAATATCTTGAATATGCAGATGCCCCGTAAACAGGAGTTGCACCCGCGCCGATCGCAGCAATTTCAGCAACACTGGGGCATTGTCCAACATATAGCGACGCCCCATCCCATGCCGCGATTGACCGGGAATATGTTCCAACACATTGTGATGGATCATGACGAAAACCAACTCATCCGGGTCTAGGGCCGCGAGGACCGACGCTAGCCACTGTAATTGGGTCGCATCCAGCCGTCCGACTTGCTTCCCTTCGGCATCAAACTGGTTAGAGTTCAGGGCAATCAGGCGTACCCCCGGCACCAGTTCGCAGGTGTAGTAAAGCTGGTTGGGATCGGTATAGCCACAATGGCGATAGTAGTAGGGAAAATCAGGCAGGCCGATCGCGGTTGCTGTGGCCTGTGGCGCAATCACATCATGGTTACCGGGGATGACATAGGCCGGGAAGGGTAAGCGAGCCAGGCGATCGGCCAGCCAGCGATGATTATCCGGTTCGCCGTGTTGGGTTAAATCTCCGGGTAGCAGGAGAAAATCCAGATCCAGCTCGCTCAAATGGTCCAGAATCCCCTCCAGCGCTGGGATACTCACCTCCACCAGATGAAACCGACTGGGGTGATCCCAGATCGTATGGGGAAGGGCAATGTGCGGATCACTCACGATCGCGAAGCGGAATGCCACAGCCATAGGTCTTAAAATCGGGATCAACAACAATGGGGAAAAATTAACGCATTCGCAGGCAATCCCCATACACTCACCATACCCCTTAAGATCCTAAAGTTGTTTTTCAGTCGTTATTCCCCGTTTTACCTGTGGCTGCTGTTCGTGTCCGTCAACATGTCAATCCCCTAAGCCAACGCTACCAACAACCGCTCGCCATTCCCGATTGGTCAACGGTCTTCGCTGATCCCACCCGGCCCCTGTGGTTGGATATTGGGTGTGGGCGCGGTTATTTTGTCGAGCAGATGGCGCAATTGGCGCGTGATTCGCCGACGGCAACGGGCGGCGATCGCAATTTCCTGGGCGTTGAAATTCGGGAACCCCTTGTGGAGCAGGCCAACGCGCGGCGGGAAGCCCTCCAACTAACCAACTTGGCCTACCTGTTCTACAACGCTAATGTTGGACTGCGGGACCTGCTCAACTCCCTGCCGACCGGTGTGCTGGATCGGGTGTCGATCCAATTTCCTGACCCCTGGTTTAAAAAACGCCACCAGAAGCGACGCGTTGTCCAACCAGACCTAGTGGCTGCGCTGGCGGATACCCTGCCCCCCGGCGGGGAAGTTTTCCTGCAATCGGATATTGAGGCCGTAGCGCAGGAAATGGGCGATCGCTTCCTGGAACACCCCGCCTTTGCCCGCCAGGACCCCCTCTGGTTACCGGAAAATCCCCTGCCCGTGATGACGGAGCGGGAACGATCAACCCTGGCGCGGGGAGAGCCAGTGTTTCGGATGCGGTTACGACGACGGCCCACAGGGGCAACCTTGACCACCGCCTAGGTCACCCCCTCCCCGGCGTGAGATCGATGACTAGCCCCCAATCGCAAGGAATGCCACAATAGACCGTCCCCTTTGCTACCAACGGTTTATGCATGTTGAGTTTCGCGAATTTAACCCCTTTGATGTCTGGCTGTGGCTGGAACTGGAGGAGCCACCCCAGGAAATGGAAAAGCAATACTTGGAAACCCTGTTTGACGCCTGGTTCTTTCTAGGAAAACTGGGTGGCTTCAATGCCGAAAATCTGCAGATCCAAGAGACGGGCTTGGAATTAAGCTACTTGACTTACGATGCCGACCACGCCGCCGACAGTTTTATGGCCCTGATGCACAATGCCAGTGATTTAGAATATCAGGACACTTGGGTGCGGGTATGGTTTGACCTGGGGACCAGTGACGCGATCGCCCTGGATGTGCTGATCAATGCCCTCCAGCAACTGAGCGCGGAATACGTGCCCATCCTACGGCTCATAGTGGGGGGTGAAAATGAAGACTGGCCGATTCCAGACCGAGACGACGATTTTGATGCGGATAATCCTGCGGAACGATTGTATAACCGGTAGTTAACCCCACGCTGACCAGTCCGTAGTGGACCCAGCTAGGTACCCCTTGGCCAAGGCCACTAATCGGGATACCAAAACATCCCACGAATCCCTTCCGGGTCTGGCACAAACCCCAAACCTCTGTAAAAATCAACCACATGGGGATCAGCGAACAGCGTAATATTGCTTATATCCTCACTACGCAGTTTCTTGATTACTTGTTTCATCAGGGCTTTCCCCAATCCTTTTCCTTGGTAATCTGGGTGGACGACAACATCCCAGAGGGTGGCATTGAAGGCATGATCCGACGTGGCTCGCGAAAAACCAATCAGCCGCCGCTTGGGTCCCCGTTGTTCCCACATGGAAACCACCAGGAAGCTGTACTGAAGGGCTTTTTTGACTTTCCGCAGGGGACGACGCGACCAGCCCACGGCATCGCAGAGTTCCTCCAGTTCGTAGAGATCAATATCGCGATCGGTACTGAAAAAGATATGAACGTTATGATCTGTGCTGTGTTGCAGCACCTCAACCGACGGATGATTGACGCCAGCGTTTGGGCGCTGGGCCTGAGCCGACTTGGGCATCGAGGTAGCGTTTGGGCTGCTAAACCAGCTTTTCCAGAAAACCATGCAGGCAGCTTAGGGTGGTAAAAGTTTCGGATGTCAGTATCTAGATAGTATATCCTCCCTCCCCTTTTCCCAATGACGGCCCCCGGTCTTAAAGCATCCACACTGGAACTTCTCAAGCGCTTCAACCGAGCGTTTCCCCAGTTCTATGAGCAGTTTGTCAGTAGTGAGATCCAGCTCCAGAATCTACGCTTGGCCTATCAACTCTACAAAAGTCGGCAGGCGGTGATTGAGCTGAAGCCGGAGGGGAACAAAAGCGCGCTCCAGTTTGCCTACCGTAACCAGTCTTTCCTGCTCAGCGACATTTTTGGCGTGCTGGCAGCCTACGGTCTTACCGTCCACAGCCTCAGCCTCTACGGTCAGATCTATCCCCCCATGTTGGTGTTTGTGAAGCTGGTCGTTTCCCGTGGGGGCAAGGCGCTGACGGATAAAACCTCGGAAAATGTGTGTCGAGCGATTCGCGAAGCCCTCGCCGGCCACTTTGAGGTAGAGGAAATGCTGGCGGTGGAGTTTAACCTGGATGCTGGGTTGGAACAGGTGGAGACGGAGTTTTACGTGGACCCGGTGTTCCACTTGCCCGCCCTATTGATTGAGGCCGATAACCAACCGGGGCTGTTCTATAAGGTGATGTATGCGATCTGGCAGGAGGATCTGCTGGTGGTGAATGCGAATTTGTTGGTCTGGCGGGGGCGCACACGCCTGATCCTGTACCTCTTGGGTCCGAATGAGAGCCTAATCCCAGAATACCTGGGGCAGAAGATTGCTGAGGGGGTCCGGCTACGCTTGATGGGCCGCTGAGGGGGGCTGGGGTGAGTGCCTAGGGGGGATACGCCCCAATCACAATCCGGTATAGGATTAACGCTATGGAGATTATCCGGCTCAATGGTATTCCCTGTGCGTATGCGTTAACGGCGGTGACGGCGCAGCGCCAGACGCTGGTGTTTGTACATGGTTGGATGCTCAGTCGTCACTATTGGCAACCCCTGGTGGCCCGTTTGGCTGATACCTATCAGTGTTTAACCTATGATCTGCGTGGGTTTGGCGACTCCCAGTTGGTTGACCCGTCATCCCCGACGGGGCGATCGCACCCCCTGACTGTCCCGCCGGAGCAGGGATCACCCTACTCCCTGCAAGCCTATGCCCAGGATCTGGTGGACTTGCTGGCCCACCTGAACTTAGACAATGTGTGGCTAGTGGGCCATTCCCTGGGGGGTAGTATTGCCCTGTGGGCAGCTCAGCAACAGCCGGCCACGATCGCGGGGGTGATTTGCCTCAATGCCGGGGGAGGGATTTACCTGAAGGAAGCGTTTGAACGGTTTCGGGCTGCTGGCCAGCAATTGGTGAACTTTCGCCCCCCTTGGCTGTGTTATCTGCCCCTGCTGGATGTCCTCTTTGCCCGTGCGAACGTCGCTCAACCGATTGCCCGACACTGGGGGCGACAACGGGTACGGGATTTTGTCACCGCCTGCCCCCAAGCCGCCCTGGGCAGTTTGCTTGAATCCACCACCGAGGCCGAGGTGCATCGTCTGCCCCAGCTCGTCGCTAACTTGAGGCAACCAGTTTACTTCATCGCTGGTAGTCAGGACGATGTTATGCAACCCCAGTATGTTCGCCATCTGGCGAGCTTCCATCCCCTCTTTGCTGAGACGGGTCAGAACGTGCTGGAATTAGCTAACTGTGGACATTTAGCAATGGTGGAGCAACCCGACGCTGTTGCCCACCACATCCAGACGATCGTTCCAGTCCGCTGTCCGAGTTCCCAAGTGGGGTAAGGGTGGCTGTCAGGCTCAGGATCACACGTGGGAGAGCTATCGCGGCTGTCTCAGGGGCAGGCAGGCTGCCTACCCCACAAGAGTTCGTGAGTACAACTCAGCCAATTCGCTGGTGGGATAGCCCTCTGGGCTGTCTTTGCTGGCCGCAATCACGGACAGGCAGGCTGACCCGATCGCCAGCAGGCAGGCTGCCTACCCCACAAGACGCCTACAGACATTGGACATTTTCAAGATCCCTTATGGTGATCAGTAGGATTTCCTATGGCGGTGATTCTGTTTGCCATCCCTCGGACGCTATACTAGCGTTTGGTTTAATTAATAGTCTGTAACGATCACCTGCCCATCCGTCCGATCGCGGCTTTCCCGCATTGGCCTTAGGTAAAGATGGGAGAGTGGGCGATCGCCAGGGTTAGCGATATATGCAGGAAACACTGAGCAAACCGCTATGAACTCAGGAATCGACTTACAGGGCAGTTTTATTCAGATTTTGGAAGGTTTGGGACTGCCGCCGGGGGTTGCCAAAACCCTGTGGCTACCTTTCCCGATGCTGTTGATGGTGACCGTGGCTCTGGTGGGGGTGCTGATTGCGGTCTGGCTAGAGCGCAAAATTTCTGCTGCCGCCCAGCAACGGATTGGCCCAGAGTTCATTGGCCCGTTTGGGCTACTGGCTCCCTTAGCCGATGGTCTGAAACTGGTCTTCAAAGAAGACATTGTTCCCGCCAAGTCGGACCCGATTCTCTTTACCCTGGGTCCTGTCCTGGTGGTTGTACCCATCTTTCTGTCCTATGTGATTGTTCCGTTTGGACAGAACATGGTGATTACGAACCTGGGCGTTGGGGTGTTCCTGTGGGTCGCCCTATCCAGTATTGCGCCGATCGGCCTGCTCATGTCGGGCTATTCATCCAACAATAAATATTCCCTGCTAGGGGGCCTGCGGGCAGCGGCCCAGTCAATTAGCTACGAAATCCCCCTGGCGTTGGCGGTGTTGGCGGTGGTGATGATGTCCAACAGCCTGAGTACGATCGACATCGTCAATCAGCAAGCGGGCTACGGCATCCTGAGTTGGAACGTCTGGCGGCAACCCGTGGGCTTTGTTCTTTTCTGGATTGCTGCATTGGCCGAGTGCGAACGGCTTCCCTTTGACTTGCCGGAAGCCGAGGAAGAACTGGTCGCCGGGTATCAAACCGAGTATGCCGGGATGCGTTTTGGCCTCTTCTACGTTGGTTCCTACGTCAACCTAGTGCTATCGGCCTTGTTCGTGGCGATTTTGTACCTGGGGGGCTGGGAATTGCCCGTGCCGATTGACGCGATCGCGGCTTGGCTGGGGATTAGCGAAACAGCGCCCTGGTTCCAGGTGATGGCTGCCACCTTGGGCATTCTCATGGTTTTGTTCAAAGCCTACCTGCTGGTCTTCCTGGCAATCTTGCTGCGCTGGACTGTCCCCCGCGTCCGGATTGACCAATTGCTCGATCTCGGTTGGAAATTCCTATTGCCCGTTGGCCTGGTCAATTTGCTCCTGACCGCCGCGCTGAAGCTAGCCTTCCCAGTGGCATTTGGCGGTTAGGGATTAGGTGGCCGGTGGCCGGGACTGGTTAGGTTAATGCTCTGCGGTTGGGGCAAGTACTGGGTTATTCAACCGATCTCCGAAAATCGTTGAACAGGGAGGGTTATCGCTTATGATGCGGTTTTTGAAACAGGTGGGGGATTACGCCAAGGAAGCGACCCAGGCGGCTCGGTATATTGGCGAGGGGCTATCAGTCACCTTTGACCACATGCAGCGCCGTCCGGTCACGGTGCAGTATCCCTACGAAAAGTTGATCCCTTCGGAGCGCTATCGTGGCCGGATTCACTTTGAGTTCGACAAGTGTATTTCCTGCGAAGTCTGTGTGCGGGTATGCCCGATTAACCTGCCCGTGGTGGATTGGACCTTCGACAAGGAATCGAAGAAGAAAAAGCTCAACCACTACAGCATTGATTTTGGGGTTTGTATTTTCTGTGGTAACTGCGTGGAATATTGCCCGACCAACTGCTTGTCCATGACCGAGGACTATGAGCTGGCCACCTACGATCGCCACGAACTGAACTACGACAACGTCGCCCTGGGTCGCCTGCCCTACAAGGTAACCAATGACCCAATGGTGACCCCCCTGCGGGAATTGGGCTATTTGCCTAAAGGGGTCCTCTCTCCCCACGATCTCCCACCGGGGTCCCGGCGGGCGGGCAAGATGCCGGCTGAAATTGTGGCCGAGGCGCAGGCGCAGACGGCGGCTAAATCCCCAGAAGCCTGAGTGGGATAGGTTAGCCCTAGGTTTGGCCGAACCTCAATCGTTCGTAAAATTATGGTGGGGTAGGCAGCCTGCCTGCCACTCAGACAGCCGAGTCTTCGATATATTCAGACGGCTAGACCACCGGCAAATTGTATTTCTCAACCGAGGTAAATGCGAGACTGATTGTGATCTATACAACCGGGGCAAAGATCAGACTGCTACGCAATTCTTGCTAACCAAATTTTGGTCATTGGTAAACCTGTGTCCGTCATGAGGAGCGATCGTGAATTTAGCTGAAGGCGTTCAATTAGTTTCATTAGCTGTCCTCTCCCTGATTGTGGTTGGGGGAGGGTTGGGGGTGGTCCTCCTGGCTAACATTGTCTATTCGGCCTTCCTATTGGGGGGCGTGTTTATTGGCATCTCTGGCCTGTATATCTTGCTCAATGCCGGTTTTGTGGCAGCGGCCCAAGTGTTGATTTATGTCGGTGCCGTTAATGTGCTTATCCTGTTTGGGATCATGCTGGTTAATCGCCAGCGCACCTTTGTTGACTCGCCTCGCCTCTGGGCACGTCGCCTGGTGACGGGAGTTGTCTGTCTGGGCCTGTTTGCCCTGTTAGGGACCGTTGCCCTAACAACACCCTGGAAACTCTCAACAGCGACGATCGCGGGCGATGCTGCCACCACCCGGATTGGCCAACACTTCTTTACGGATTTCCTGCTGCCCTTTGAACTGGCTTCTGTCCTGCTGCTGATTGCGATGGTCGGGGCTATTATCCTGGCCCGTCGCGAATACCTGCCCGATGCCCCCGCCGAACAACTTGCCAGCGAGTTCGCCCTAGCGGAACGGCCCCGTGAACCCGTCCTCCCAGGGCAACAGGGCCAACTCCCCGCTGGTGGCAATTAGGGGTTTGAATTTTGAATTTTGAATTAACCGAGCTATCCATGCAGTTACAATACTTTCTCCTCGTTGCTGCCGCCCTGTTTGGGATTGGCATCTATGGTTTGGTCAACAGTCGAAACGCCATTCGGGTGCTGATGTCGATTGAATTGATGCTCAATGCCGTCAATCTCAACCTGGTAGCCTTTTCTAATTACCTTGATCCTCAGGAAATTAAGGGTCAGGTTTTTAGTGTGTTTGTCATTACCATTGCGGCGGCGGAGGCGGCGGTGGGGCTGGCGATCGTGCTGGCGATTTACCGGAACCGCGATACCGTAGATATGGAGCAGTTCAACCTGCTGAAGTGGTAGGGGAAGGACGCTAGCTTAGCGATGAGACCGGGTGTATCAGTAGACCTCATGGGGCCAATGGGTGCAACTGAAGCAAGTCATTATTGCCCATAAGGCGGGGGAACCCAGTAGCCAACAGTTGGCCGAACGCTATGCGCGGCTGCTAGAGTCCCATGACTGTCATGTGCTGATGGGGCCAAGCGGCCCGAATGACAACCCCTACCCGGTATTTCTGGCCTCGGTACCCCAGGCGATCGATCTGGCCCTGGTCTTTGGCGGGGATGGGACGGCTTTGGCGGCGGCCCGCCACCTGGCCCCGGCGGGTATTCCCATCCTGGCAGCCAATGCGGGGGGGCATTTGGGGTTTTTAACGGAATCCCTGGAGCAGGTGCAGGACTTGGAACAGGTGTTCGCACGGCTAACGACCGATCGCTTTGCCGTCCAACGGCGCATGATGCTCCAAGCAGTCCTGGGGGAAGGGAACCAGCCCCATCCCCGTCCTCGTCCTTCTCCCCAGCCAGCCCCAGGGGCACCCTTCCTAGCCCTGAACGAGATGTGTATTAAACCTGCTTCGGCGGATCGGATGCTCACGTCAGTCCTGGAGATGGAAATCGATCGCGAAGTGGTTGATCAATACCAGGGGGATGGCTTGATTGTGGCCACGCCGACGGGTTCGACCTGCTACACCGTGGCGGCGGGGGGACCGATTCTCCACCCGGGGATGACGGCGATCGTGGTGACCCCCCTGTGTCCCTTGAGTCTTTCCAGCCGCCCGATCGTCCTTCCTCCTGGTTCTACGGTGAGCATTTGGCCGCTCCATGACCACGATTTAAGCACTAAACTCTGGACGGATGGGGTGCTGGCGGCTTCGATCTGGCCGGGGCAGCGGGTCGATATCCAGGTGGCCGACTGTCAGGCCCAGTTCATTATTCTGCGCGAGAATTATTCCTATTACCAAACCCTGCGGGAAAAGTTGCAGTGGGCGGGGGCGCGAATTCGTTATAACAATTTGCATCGACTTTAAGTGATAGCCATCATCATTCAGGCTAGGACAAGGGGCTTAAGCCTCTTGTTGATCACAGCCGCTGAAATGCCCTAATGAGTGTGACTCCGCTATAATTGCTCGCCATCGCCTTTACCCTACAAGGGGCATCGCAATCTGTTTATTCTCATTACGCTGGTCCTCAGTGTTGTTTTGCGTTTGTAGGGGCGACTTGAGTCGCCCAAACGGCCTGTTCTTGGACTTTTCAAACACCCACTAAAATCTTCGATCCTCAGCACCAAACCCGTCGGCAAAAGAATGGGGTTAGGGCTGTCGAGGCGCTATCAAATTGTCACCGACACGCATGGGGGAAACCTATGGTGCGAGTCCACCGAGGAACCAGGAACACGCTTTATCATTGAAATGCCCCTCAAAGCTGCGAAAGCCGCTTAAGCCACCGGCTAGCCTCCCCCTATGCAAAACAGACTCATTCTGCTCATTCTCCTCCTTAGCTTAGGGGCATCAGGGGTATTCACCTGGCAATGGCTGCGCGATCGCCAACGGGTCCATACCGTGGTGCTGGCCACCGGGGGCGAGGAGGGCGAGTATTATGCTTTCGGACAAGCCCTGGCCCAGGTCGTCGCCCGCCACCAACCCCAATTACAGATCCAGGTTAAAGCCACAGAAGGATCGCTCCAGAATCAGCAACTCCTGGAGGCGCGGCAGGTCGATTTAGCAATTCTCCAGAGCGATACCCTGGTGAGTCCTAAAACGGAAGCGATCGCCCTGCTTTTTCCCGAAGTGTTTCACCTGATCGCCCGTCGCCCGTCCCAAATTCAATCCGTCAGCGATCTGCGCGGCAAACGTATTGCCCTGATGCCCAAGGGCAGCGGTTCCTATCGCCTGTTTTGGCCCTTGAGTCAGCACTATGGTCTGGCGGAAACGGACTTTGTGGCCATGCCCATGCCCTCGGATGCGGCCTATGCGGCTCTGGAACAAGGTCGAGTCGATGCCCTGTTTCGGGTCATTGCCCTGGGAAATGCGTCGGTTAAGTCTGTGTTGGCGGATCAGCAGATGCAATTGGTGCCGATCGAGCAGGCTGCTGCCTTACAACTGGTGCTGCCGGCCCTCGAACCCGCCCAAATTCCGAAGGGAACCTACAACGGTGCCATTCCCATTCCCGCAACCGATCTGCCAACGGTGGCTGTCCGAGCCATGCTGGTCACGCGGCAGGATGTGGATACGCGACTGGTCCATGACATTACCCGCATTCTTTTTGAGGCCCGTAATGATTTGGTGGAGTATCGCCCCCTAGCGGCCCATGTGCGACGCCCCGACCCAGCGCGGGAGTTGGGGATTCCTTTTCATGCGGGGGCACAGGCGTTCTATAACCGGGAGGAACCGAATTTTTGGGTCACCTATGCGGAACCGATCGGGGTGTTGGTTTCCCTCGTGGTATTGTGTATTTCCAGCTTGTGGCAGTTCCGGATTTGGCTTCAGGGTCGCCAAAAGAACCGGGCCGATTCCTATAACCTGGAGATTTTGCATCTATTGGAAACCATCCCCACCCTCAACCATGCGGAGGAATTGGAGCAGGTCCAGCGTCAGCTTTTGCAGATGTTTGCCAAGGTGGTGGTGGATCTCGATCGCGATCGCATCTCACCGGAGTCTTTCCAATCCTTTACCTTCCCTTGGGAAGTGGCTGTCACCACGCTCCGCCATCGGGAAACCTTGCTCCGCAATCAGGCGCGATCGCAGGAATGACATCAGACCATCTGGGTCCTTTACCCTGCGCTAGCTGGTCAACTCTAGCTGGCCTCAGCCTGGGTTCTGGGCTAATCCCTGCTACCGGCAACCCTGCCCCCCTATCCGACTTACCCCATTCCCGCTGACCTATGCCCACTCCTCCCGCTTGGCTAGCGCAACCTTGGCTAGTGCAACTCCAGCAGCAACGGGTCATTGCGGTGATCCGCGTGTCGGACCTAGACCTGGGATTACAACTGGCCCAGGCAGCGGCGGCGGCGGGTCTCCGGCTGATCGAAATTACCTGGAATAGCGATCGCCCCACAAGCCTGATCCCCCGTCTACGTGAAACCCTGCCCGACTGCTGGATTGGGGCCGGGACCCTGTTGTCGGTGGCGGATCTCCAGCACGCGATCGCCGTGGGTGCCCAATTTTGCTTTACTCCCCATACTGATCCCACCCTGATTGCAGCGGCAACCGCCCAGAAAGTCCCCATCATCCCTGGTGCCCTCTCCCCAACCGAAATTGTGACGGCTTGGCAGGCGGGAGCGAGTAGTGTCAAGGTCTTTCCGATCCAGGCGGTGGGGGGGGCCAACTATCTGCGCAGTCTCCAAGGACCATTGGGTGACATTCCCCTGATTCCGACGGGGGGGGTAACCTGTGCCAATGCGCAGGAATTGTTAGCAGCGGGCGCGATCGCGGTGGGGCTTTCCCGTGATCTGTTTCCGATGGCTTGGGTGCAGGCAAGGCATTGGGACGCGATCGTGGCCCACATCCAGCAGTTTCATCAAAACTTACTCGATCCCAGCCTGCGGCAATCCCTTCCGCCAGATCCCAAGGCCGCTAGAGAAGACTGATCGGTCCCTGACCATTGGATGATAGCGAAGTATTGGCTATGCATGGCTTTCTTCCTCATCGTGCAAGGTTAGGATTTCGTCTTCTCTGGGGGCAAGGGCAGGTTCATTAAGATAATTGAACAGCCGGGACGGCTATCCCACAAGCGCACAACTCATCCCTCTGGGGTCGTGACAGCCGGGACGGCTATCCCACAAGAGAGGCATTTACTTACTGCGGAGACAACCTGATATGACTCAAGCTAATCCCTAACCCCAAGCCACCGCCACCGGTCAACCCGTTGCTCCCAGCAGCGCGATCGGCCCGATCGCTCCCCAGAGCCTCATCGTGCACGAAACCACTACCAGCGTGATCCTCGCGATCGCGGTCCTAATTTGCCTGCTCCTCAGCCACATGACCGTCCTCCTACACGTCAGCAAAAAATAGGCTGGATTAACCGCTTACTTATCCCTGGCTAGGCTATTGCGTCGGTCAGGCACTAGACTTGGGGAGCAAAACTTGCCCCCCGATAGATCGAGTCTATTGACGAATTCAACCTCTCTCGACATCTAAAGGAGTTCAACCGACCCGCGTCTAGAACATCACCCGCTTTAGTTTAGGATCAGTCTGTAGGTTGCCTGAAGAACACCGTTCTAGGCAGTCCTACCCAGTCAGAGTCAAGCGATCGCGCCCACGACGAATCCAACGTAATTACCAACGGCTCCCTCCGAATCACCCCACCCGCCTTACAATGACCCTATGTATCATCCAATCTGGCCCGGAAAACCCTACCCCCTAGGAGCCTCCTGGGATGGGAAAGGCACTAACTTCGCCCTGTTCTCCGAAAATGCGGATGGGGTTGTCCTCTGTTTGTTTGACGCGCAGGGACGCGAAACCCGTGTACCCCTAACGGAGTGTAACAACTTCACCTGGCATGGCTACGTTCCCGGTGTGGGGCCTGGTCAACGCTATGGCTACCGCGTTTATGGCCCCTATGAGCCGGAAGAAGGCCATCGCTTTAATCACAACAAGTTGTTGATCGATCCCTATGCTAAGGCGCTGGATGGCGATCTCGGACACGGGCCAGAACTCTTTGGCTACCTCTGGGATGACGACCCCGATACGGATCTTACCTTTTCCGAAGCGGATGATGCCCACTTGGTTCCCAAGGGCATTGTGATTGATGAAAGCTTCGATTGGCAGGGTGATCAGCGTCTCCAGATCCCCTGGCACGAAACCGTGATCTACGAAGCCCACGTGCGGGGCTTTACCAAACTCCACCCCGATATTCCTAAACATCTGCGAGGTACCTATGCGGGTCTGGCCCATCCCGCTGCGATCTCCCATCTGCAATCCCTGGGCATAACCGCGATCGAACTTCTCCCCGTTCACCACTTCCTCGCCTATCCCGGCCATCTCCTCAGCAAGGGCCTGAGTAGTTACTGGGGCTACGACTCCCTCAACTACATGGCCCCCTATTCCGGCTACAGTGCCAGTGGGTGCCAGGGCCAGCAGGTCGTTGAGTTTAAGCAGATGGTGAAGGCGCTGCATCAAGCGGGGATTGAGGTGATCCTGGATGTGGTCTATAACCATACGGGCGAGGGGAATCACCTGGGTCCCACGTTCTCCTTCCGGGGTATTGACAACGCCACCTACTACCGCCTCGTCGAAGATGACCTGCGCTACTACATGGACTTTACGGGCTGTGGTAACTCCCTGAACGTGCGCCATCCCCAGATCCTCAAGATGATCATGGATAGCTTGCGCTACTGGGTACTGGAGATGCACGTCGATGGCTTCCGCTTTGACTTGGCCTCGGCCTTGGCACGGGAACTGTACGAAGTCGATAGTCTGGCGGCTTTCTTCGACATTGTGCATCAGGACCCTGTCATTTCCAATGTCAAGTTGATCGCCGAACCGTGGGATGTGGGTGAAGGCGGCTATCAGGTGGGGAATTTCCCGCCCTTGTGGTCGGAGTGGAATGGGCGCTATCGGGATACGGTACGCGACTTCTGGCGGGGGGAAGATCAAACCCTAGCGGAGTTTGCCTATCGCTTTACGGGTAGCTCTGACCTGTACCAGAGTAATGGCCGCAGCCCCAGCGCCAGCATTAACTTCATCACTGCCCACGATGGGTTCACGCTCAATGATCTCGTCAGCTACAACGAAAAGCATAACGAGGCCAATGGGGAAGAAAACCTCGATGGCGAAAGCTATAACCGCTCCTGGAACTGCGGGGAAGAAGAGATTGACGAAGGGGAAACCGATAATCCCGACGTTCTGAAGCTCCGCCGCCGCCAACAGCGCAATTTCCTGGTTACCCTCCTCCTCTCGCAAGGGGTGCCGATGATCCTCGGTGGGGATGAAATGGGCCGGACCCAGCAGGGTAATAATAATGCCTACTGTCAAGACAATGAAATCTCCTGGCTGAATTGGGACCTCAAGGACGAAAGTGTTAGTTTATTAGACTTCACGCGCCAGTTGGTCTTTTTCCGGCGACAACATCCGGTCTTCCGGCAGCGCAAGTGGTTCCAGGGACGGGCGATCCACGGGACGGGGGTTGAAGACATTGCCTGGTTTAATCCGAATGGGGATGAAATGACGGAGGAGCAGTGGCAAATTGGCTTTGCGCGAGCGATCGGGATTTTCCTCAATGGTGAAGAAATTGCTGCGCCGGGTCCCCAGGGTGAACGGGTTATTGATGAGAACTTTTACATTTGTTTTAATGCCCACTACGAAGCGATCGACTTTACCCTACCCCCCCTGCTCCAGGGGCGCGAGTGGGTGATTCAGATCGATACGAATTTGGCCCATTTCCCCCAAGTGGGGCGTCACTATCGGGAAGATAAGCCGATTCCCGTGGGGGAGCGATCGATCGTGATCCTACGTCAGGTCCACCAATCCCGCTAACGGGAGGCGAGAGGGTATAGGCGGGAGGCGAGAGGGTATAGGCGAGAGACTCTGTCCTCTGGTCTCTGTCCGCTTCTGTCCACTAGAACCGGATTCTTGTATGGAATTAGTCTCTGTTATTATCCCGGCGTATCGGGCACAAGCTACCCTTCAACGCGCCGTTAATAGTCTCTTGGCCCAAACCTATCCCCATTGGGAAGCGCTGATTGTTGCCGATGATGGTGCTGATTATCGAGAAATACTCGATCCGTGTTCGCGCAGCATCCCCACCGGAGAATCGGTCCCGGACATTCGCATTCGCTATCTATCAACCCAGCAAGTGGGGGCGGGTTCCTCGCGGGCACGGAATGTGGGCCTGAGTCAAGTACAGGGCCAAATTGTGGCTTTTTTAGATGCTGATGATGAGTTTTTGCCCGACAAACTCGCCACGGTTGTCCCCCTAGTGCAGCAGCATAAATTAGTTTCCTGCGCGGTTGAAATCTGTACCGCTAGTGGGGAAATGCTCCGGGTGGTGGGTCAAAATACGATGCCTGATCTAGTCAGCACAGCCCAGTTTTTTGAGATCAACTTCTCGACCAATAGCATGGTGGTATTGGATCGCTCGGTTATTACCTGTACCTTCGATGAAACCCACCGGTTTTCCGATGATCTTGAATTCATGTTCCAATGCTTTGCCTTTGTTGATCGGTTCTATCATGTCCCCACGGTGTTGCATAAATATTACAAACAGCCCCAGTCGGTGACAGGTAGCATCAATTCGAGTAATAATGGCAGCAACTTTAATGTGGATTGTATCCGTTTCAAGGAGAAGTTAATAGCTCGACTCCAAGCGGGATATTATACTTTTGTTGATCCGGCAACCCAAGCGCATTTGCTCGACTTCTTAAACCTCTCAATGCAAGCGGAACTTCTGCTAGAGGAACGGCTGAAAACTCAACCCAATGCTCTTTTTGAAGAGGCGATCGCAACACTCGTCACCCAACGAAAAATGCAATCTTTGTAGTGCTGCCTCTAGCCTGAAACGACTAAACTCGCTACTACTAAGGACGCAAAATTTTATGTTGACTGTACTAGGCGGTGAACACCACTACAGCACTTCCATATTTAGTGAGGTACAGATAAGGGGCTTAAGCCCCTTGTTTACGAGGCTTGACAGTACTGCATTAGGGAGGGAACGGCTGTATTATTATTGGAAGGTTCGGTCATCACCTGACAGGCCATCTAAAACAGCCGCCGTGCAAGTTGGAATGAAGCAGCATGAGTCAGTTTGAATATAGCTTACCGGGTTTAAGGGGCAAGGTCGCGATCGTCACAGGCCATAAAAGTGGCATTGGAGCTGCAACCTATGCCCTCTTAGAAAAATTGGATGTCGCCGTTATTGGCTTTGATTTACCGGAATATGACCTAAGCAAAGGTGACAAAATTGCGGACTATGTCAATACCGTCATTCAAGGGTATGGCGATATTGATATTCTGATCAATAATGCGGGGATTACCCAAAATGGGACAATCCTGGAAACCTCATCAGACGATATCGATCGCGTCCTAGCCATTAATTTTAAAGCGCCCTTCCTCCTAATGCAGGCCGTGATTCCCTCCATGCTCAAACGGGGAAAAGGCGCGATCGTGAATAATGCCAGTGATCAGGCCCTGATTGGGAAAAAAGCCGCAGCAATCTATGGGGCTAGCAAGGCCGCGATCGCCCAACTCACCAAAAGTGCCGCCCTGGATTGGGGACCCCATCATATTCGGGTCAACTGTGTCGCCCCCGGCAGCACCGATACCCCCATGCTGGCGTTTGTGTTTAATGACTTAGCCCAACGCTATCAGCCCCAACAGACTGGAACGGACCTGCTCAATGCCTGCCGTGCCGCGATTCCCTTGCAGCGATTGGCCCAACCCACAGAAATTGCTTGGGCGATCGCCTTCCTGGCCAGTGATGCGGCATCCTATATTACGGGGGCAGTTATTCCCGTTGATGGCGGAGGGGTCGCCCAATAATGATGAACGCAACGCTGAACACTGCTCCTGACGTGAAGACGACCAAGGTGGCGATCGTGACCGGCGGTTCCAGGGGGATTGGCGCCGCGATCGTGCAAGCCTTAAAACACAACAACTGGCAAGTCGCCGCGATCGCCACGTCCCAAGAACGATTGCACGCCTCACCCGCCGACCTCAAACTGGTGTGCGACGTTACCGATCTGGCCCAGGTCAAAGCCACCCTCCAAACTATTATGGCAACCTACGGTCAGGTGAATGCCCTGATTAATAGCGCCGGGATCGCGGGGAGTAATGCGCTAGAACCGGAGAGTGATGACGATCGGTGGCACGCCATTATCAATGTGAACCTGCATGGAACCTATTACCTGTGTAAATATGCGCTACCCTATCTGGGGGATGGCGGCCAAATTGTCAATATTGCGTCGGTATTAGGCTTAAAGGCCGTCCCTGACCAAACCGCCTATTGCGCCGCTAAACACGCCGTCGTTGGTTTCACCAAAAGCTTGGCCCTCTATACCGCACCACGCCGGATTACGGTTAATGCCCTTTGCCCCGGCTGGGTACAAACCGATATGGCCGAGGCCCGCTTCATGGAATTGGGGCTGACCACCGTCGATGTGACGAAGGATATCCCCTTAGGACGCATTGTGCAACCCCGTGAGGTGGCCGCGCTGGTCATGTTCTTGCTCAGTGAGGCAGCGGCTAACATTACCGGCCAAACCCTTGTGATCGATGCGGGGGCAACCCTTTAAACCTACCGAGGCAAATAGCGATGGCTCACGACGCGTCATCAGGAGAATTATCCGACGATCGCCGTCGCGCGATTTCCCGCTGCAATTCCTCAATCTGTCGCCGTAAGGCGTCTGCTTCGCTGGCGGGGCGGGCTTCTGTGTTTACGGCTCCCTCCGCACCGGCCTGGGCATAGTCACCCGCTCGGATGCGGCGGTATTCGGCTGAGTTAGCCCACTCCTGCAAATAACGCACCCGCTCCACCGTAAAGGGATGGGTCAGGAAGGTGCCCTGGGCGACATTGTTGTACAGCAGGAACTTATAGACCTGGTTAAGGCTATCGTTATCCAATGCCTGGTAGCGATCGGCTTGGCGCAGAAATTCCTCCAAACTGCACTCGTTTAAGCGACGCGCACTGCCCCCCGCCAGCTTCATCATGGTTTTGAACACCAGGGGCAGATCATCGGTAACCAAAAGGGCGGCCCGATCGGCGGACAGTTCCGCCTTGCGCAACCACTCATAGAAGGCAAAGACCAACCCCCGGCTGATCAGGTTACTAATGCCAAAGGTCAAATCCCCAATAAAGAATGCCGCCTCCAACGCCCAGCGGGCCATTTGGTTGAGGGTTGTGTGGCCACACTTCACATGACCCAGTTCATGGGCGAACACCATGCGCAACTCAGACTCATCCAGCAGATCTAAAACCCCCGTATTCAAAATGACCGATGGCTGCTCCTGCCCTAGGGCGTAGGCATTGGCCATTGGGTTTTGCATCACAAATAAGGCTGGTTCTGGCGTAATGTCTAAATCCTGCACACAGTCCCGAAACAGGCGATAGAGACTGGCGTACTGACGTGGCCCCACCTGGATGCCGTTGCCCATGAAATAGACATAGTTGGGGCGCTCCAGGAAAAACTCCATAAACTTGCGGGCGGCTACCTCAAACCCTGGTAAACTGCGCAGGGCCTGCTCAGCTTCGCGATCGAGGGGATGGCGAAAGGCTTCGCTTGAAATTCCCGGATAACTTGGCATAACGCTCCCCTACTCCCCAGTCTCGACATCCAACAACACCTGCACCCACTCCGGCGGAGCCGGGATGGAACTGCCCAGGCGCTCTAGTAATAACCAGGCAGCCAGATGGACCACAAACAGATAAATCACACTGTTGATCAAGATGACAGCAACCGCGATGGCCTGGATCACCCATAGATCGGGTTGGGCCAATAACCCTAGCTTAGTAAAGATCCACTCCGCCAGGTTGGCGATCTGCACCATTGAGTAGGCCCAGAGATCATCCCCCAGCAAAATGGACACTAGCCAAATGCGAAAGAAAAACCCCACTGTATTTAACAGGGTCCCTAGGGCGATCGCGACCCACCAGTTCACCGCATTCCGCCAGAGCCAACCCAGTAACACCCCCAGCAACCCATAGGGGACAATGAACAAAATACTGCGCGTGGGTCCCATCAAGACCGACAAGAGCAACCCGGAAACCAACGTTGCCATCCAGGTTGCCCGCTGTCCCCAACGCAGATAGACCAGGGTAATGGGTAGGGGGAAAAAAATTCGTAACAGGGGACCGATCGGAAAATAATAATTGACCAGCCAAATCAAACTGGCGGTACTGGCCAAAAAGGCTGTTTCCACCAAGCTCAGGGGAGCCGGCAGGCCCAGGTGGGGTTCCGCTAAGGCTGGCGGCGATGGCGTTGCTGCGGGCATCGGAGGGCCAGTATCCGGTGGGGGGGGAGGATCAA
>NZ_JBRCAD010000095.1:0-34849 GCF_053493415.1 Trichothermofontia sp.
GTCAGGGGCGGGCTGATGCCCGTAGGGATCGCGTTGCGAATCGCGCGTCATAGGTCGTTTGGGGCAAAAAACCGAATTAGGAAAGCTGGGTTAACGAGGTGGGGGTGGCCAAGTTGGTTTGATCAAACCCCTTGGCAGCTCGCGAAGGGCCATCTGAGGATGCTGGGAATTTGGACTTATCCTACTCTGCTCTCTGGGTAATCTGCTACCCACCCGTTTCAGCGTACAAGCTGCTCACCCAGTCGGCATAGCCGTTATACAACAGCGTCGGGCGCTCTTCCCAACTCAGACCCGGCCCGGTTGAAATAAATCGCTCGGTTTTCTGGGACCAGCGGGGATGGGGAACATCCGGCTCCACATTGGCTAAGAAGCCGTATTCATGCGGTTGTACCGTATGCCAAAATGTTTTTGGCTCCGTCTCGACAAACTCAATCTTAACGATCGCCTTGGCCCCCTTAAAGCCATACTTCCAGGGCAGCACCATCCGAATGGGTGCACCGTGCTGTTTGGGTAACCGCTTACCGTATAACCCAACCGCAAAAAAGGCTAACTCATTCGCCATTTCCTCAATGCGTAACCCCTCCGTATAGGGCCAGGGGTAGAACGACGAAAACAGACCCACCACGACCTGGGGATCATAGAACGAGGTAAAGCGCACAAACTTAGCGGCGGGTGTCGGCTCCACCTGGGCTAAGAGGGCACGCATCGGGAACCCTAACCAGGGCAATACCATCGACCACGCCTCCACACACCGAAACCGGTAGACCCGTTCTTCGAGGGGGAAATCGTGCAGCAACGCTTCCAGGGTATAGGTACGCGGATATTTCACCAATCCCGTCACCTCGACTGACCAGGGATCGGTGGGCAGCTTTTGCGCCGCCGGCCACACGGACTTGCCACTGCCGAATTCGTAGTAGTTGTTGTATTGCCCTGCGAGTTCCCGATCGGTCACAGGACGATCGACCGAAGCAAACTGAGGATTAACTGTATACGGCTCCAGGCTGGGGGTCGTTAGGGTTGTCGCTAATTCAGGATTGTCCACCAGTTGGGACAAAGCACCGCGCTGACACCCCGCGATCACCGGTAGACCCATCACCCCCAAACCCGTGCCCACGATCGCCCGGAGGATCTGGCGTCGGTTAACGTAGGCCGCCTCTGGGGTGACGGCCTGCGCTGGTAAATGCCAGCCCGGTGGGACACGAATCAGGGGCATTCTTCGGCGGCGTTATGGGTATCCGTCGGCCCCTGCCCATTGCGCTCCGCCTGGGGGGCTGCCGTCGCTGCGGTATCCGCATCCGGTGCCGCTGTTGCCCCGGCGGATTCGGAAGCGGCCTGATCCGCCGCCGCGATCAATTCCGGCTCCTTGAGAAATGCCTGGAACTGCTTCCGCCGCCGAATACTACTGAAATGGGCATCTCCAGCAGCTTGATCCCGGTAGTCGTCATCTCCCCACCGCAACGCCTCCCGCAGGCAGGCGATCGCCTGATCTACCTGGCGTTGATGGGCATAGCAACTGGCGAGGGCATACCAGACATCCGCCTGCTCTGGCCGTAGGGCTAGGGCCTCCTGATAGCTGCTGATCGCTTCGTTATAGTGCCGTGCTTGCCGCAGGGTGTGACCGCGCCGGTACCAACTCCAGAAGTCACCGGGCCGAATTTCGAGGGCACGATCGTAGCTGGCAACGGCTTCCGCATGGCGCTCGGCATGGCGCAGTACGTTGGCACGGCGATACCAGGCCCAATAGTCGTTGGGCCGTAGCTCGATCGCCCGATCGTAACTGTCGATCGCCGCCTCAAAGCGTTGCAAGTGATCCAGGCAATTCCCCCGCTGATACCAGGCCCAATAATCGTTGGGGCGCTCCGTAATGGCATTGCTGTAGCTATCGACCGCTTCTTCATAGCGCTCCAGATCTTCCAGAACGCTGCCCCGGTGGTACCAAGCCCAATAGTTGGCAGCATCCAGTTCCAGGGCGCGATCGTAGCTAGCGATCGCGGCTTCCAGGTCGCGTGCCCGCCGTTGCACATCCCCTTGGTGGGACCAGTGGGCCGCTTGGGCAGCAATATCCACCTCGGCGTCCTTCGGCGTAGCGGCTACAACCGGATCTAGACTCGCCAATTCCAGCGCCACCTTGCCATTAGGGCTACGGTCAACACGGGTAGAGTCGCGTTGGGTTTCCGCCAGCGAATCCTCTAGGTTGGAACTATCCAGATGAGTACTGTCCAGGTTGGAACTATCCATTTCGGTGCCATTCTGAATGGGTGGCGTTTCTGCCAGTGGCGGTGTGGCTTTAAGACGAGAATTTTTGGTCGGCATAGCAAGTGATGGTGTCGTTAACGGCTAATAATGAGACTAATCTTCACCTTGAGTATAAAAAGTGAAGTAATTATGCAAGATTTCTTTTAGTTAATTCTTAATTCTTAATCACGTCTAGAGCAGGTTTTAGGATACCCAACGGTCTGCCTGTGGTCCGATGACCAGTGCCGCGTCAAGCCTAACATGCGTGTTATCGATCGGCTTAGCCTGTTCGTGCAATGCCTCCCTAGGAGCAACGGATCAATCCCGGTTACCCTAAGAGCGCTGTTGCCGGATCTTAGCGCCGATCGACAATCCTACAGCTTACGGCTGATAGAGGACTCGCCCAATCGCGGCATCGCTCTTGACTTTAGCCGGAGGGAAGATGTTTCTGACTGTACAACGCTATAGAAATTTGGCGGGAAAATTGTAACGTTTCTTGTCCAATTGGCGGCCAATTTGCCCAGCTTTAGCACACATTCCCCCCCACTTTACGGAAGAAGTCCGTCGGGAAGGGAGCACCGCTGCGCTAGCAGGTCGGGCTTCTGTTAACTTAACAAAATGGCATCAATGGCATCAATGGCATCAATGGCATCGCGGAAGAATACCCTCGTCAGTTTTGGGCATGGATAAGGCTGCAATTAACATTTCCTGTGTAAACCCCCAGTGTCAGGCACTGAACCCGGTTGATCACTCCTTCTGTCAACGGTGCCAAACCCCTCTGGTCAAGCGGTATCTTTGGGCATTGGACTCGGTGGTGGCTAGTTATGCACCAGGGGCGATCCTGGGCGATCGCTATGTCCACATTCAGGGGCAGGTGGTACTCGATACCCAGCCGCACCGCTTGCCTGCGATGCCGCCTGAGATCTCGAACGAGCTGGCTGCCTACCTCAGTCTGATTCCTTGGCGATTACACATCCCCCAACCCTATGGGTTGCTCTATTTGCCGGAAAAAACGATGCAGGCGATCGTTTTGCTTGAGCAAGCCCCCCTGGATCAGAGCCAGTTAGTTGTCCCAGCGGCGGCGGGTTCCGGTTCGCCCTTGCTGCCTTCCCTACGGGAGGCTTGGCCCCGGGCTTCGGCCCTGCGCCAATTAAACTGGCTGTGGCAGATAGCCCGACTTTGGTCGCCGCTCCAGCGGGAGGGGGTGGTCTCCAGCCTCCTTGATCCGGATTTAGTGCGGGTTGAAGGTCCCTGGGTGCGGTTACTGGAACTTAAGTTCGATGCCACTGCAAAGTCCCTCGACGATCGCGATCAGCCCGCGTCATCCCCTAACCTGGTACAGTTGGGCCACTGTTGGCAGGCATGGTTAACAGATACCCATACCCAACCCGTCCTGCGCCCCTTCCTCTCCTATCTGTGGGAGCAATTGCAGCAACAGCAGGTGCCCAATGCGGACTACCTGGCCCTTTGGCTGGACCAAGCCCTGTTTCAATACTATCAACTGTATCGTGAGGCCCTGGAAAAGCAGGGGGTGCTTGAGCGATCGGTGCAAATTGCTACCCAAACCGATCGGGGTCCTAGTCGTGAGCGCAATGAGGATGCTTGCTATCCACCCGCCACTTCCCCAGGCAAAGTGAAGGGGCAAACCCAGTTGCCGCTGGCGATCGTCTGTGATGGCTTGGGGGGCCATGAGGGGGGGAGTGTAGCTTCGGGATTGGCGATCGCCACCTTGCCAGCTCGGATCATGCAACTGCCCCTGAACCGACCGCTCTGGAACCCGCAACGGTTAGCGACCGGTCTGGAGCAGGCGGTCTATGCGGCCAATGACGCCATTAACCAGCGTAATAATGATGAACACCGCCAGGAACGGCAACGGATGGGGACAACCCTGGTGATGGCCCTCGCGAATCACCATGAGGTGTATGTTGCCCATGTGGGGGATAGCCGCCTGTACTGGATGACCCGCCAGGGGTGTCATCAAATCACCCTCGATGATGATATTGCCTCGCGGGATGTGCGTTTGGGGTATTGCCTCTACCGCGAGTCGATCCAGGGGTCAATCAGTGGTGCCCTGGTTCAGGCGGTGGGGATGGGACCCGCCCAGCAGTTGTTCCCGACGGTCGATCGCTGGGTGATTGATGAGGATTGTGTATTACTCCTGTGCTCCGATGGCCTGAGTGATAACGATCGGGTGGAGCAGTTTTGGCAAACGGAAGTGTTGCCAGTGTTGACGGAACGCCGGGATCTGGCCACGGTGAGTCAGCGGCTAGTGGCCCTCGCCAACCATTGGAATGGGCATGATAATGTGACAGTGGCCCTGATGGCCTACCAGGTGGCGCAAATGCCAGCGGTGGCGGTGGATGCCCAAACTCTCCTGGCTCGCCTGACCCCCGCGCCGAGTTTGCCGGATGCCCCCACCCAACTGGAGGCAGAGAGTTTGGTGGCCTTGGCAGAAACGGTCACACCGAGTATTCGCACGGAAATCCTTGGCGCACCGCCAAGCGAGCGCGGGCGATCGCCGTTACGTCTAGGGGTATGGTTGGGCGGGATGGCCCTCGTCCTGGGGCTAGGCGGATTATGGCTATGGCACAGCCTTGGGGTATCCCCGTGGGGAAGGGTGATCCCAACCGCTACGCCTGCGTCGCCTGAACCAACCTCTGTCCCCCTCAATCCGGCTCCCACGGTCCCTAGCCCGACGCCGAGCGATCGTCTATCCCCGGCGGTGACGGTGACGATCGGGCAAATAGTGACCCTGCAAACCGCGCTGCTCCTCTGGCCCACCCCTGATCCCACCCTGGCGGTCACAACTGCTGCCGATATGGCCCAACAACTGCCACGGGGAAGCCAACTCCTCCTCCTCCGGCAACAGACATTGCCACCCGATCAAACGTGGGTCCAGGTGCGGGTGTGTGGGTTACCCGATACCTCAGCGGTAGGGGCAGGAACGGCAACGCCCCTTGTCCCGATCGCCACCGTCCAAGTTGGCGAACAGGGTTGGCTGCGATTGATGGCCGACCAACACCCCTGGGAGGGGATAACCGGGTTGCCCAGGCACTTGGACCCAGGGTGCACCCCCTCTTCTGCACCAACGGCGGAACCGAGGGGGGCTACTGACTTGCCTGCCGTGCCGCTGCCGCCTCGTCGGGGTGAATCCCCAAACGGGTAAGGTTAACGCGACCACGGGAATCAATTTCCCGGATCTTGACCACGACTTCATCACCGACGGCCACTTCATCTTCGACTTTACCAACGCGGTAGTCGGCCAGTTGCGAGATGTGGATCATGCCTTCCTTGCCGGGGAGTAGCTCGACAAAGGCCCCGATCGGGATAATCCGGGTCACCCGTCCGGCATAGACATCGCCTGTATTGAGCTTGCGGGTAAGGCCCTGAATAATACTGCGGGCTTTCTTGGCCTTTTCACCATCGGTGGCGGAGATCATTACCGTGCCGTCGTCTTCGATGTCGATCTTGGCCCCGGTACTTTCGGTAATGCCCTTCACCGTCTTGCCGCCAGGACCGATGAGCAAACCGATCATGTCAGGGTCAATCTTGAGGGTGAGCAGGCGCGGCGCGAAGGGCGACAGGTGCGGCTTGGGCTGATCGATCGTCTTCAGCATTTGTTCCAGGATATGCAGCCGGGCCGGACGCGCTTGACGGATGGCCTCGGCGATCGTGGCGACGGGTAGCCCCTGAATTTTCATGTCCATTTGCAGGGCGGTTACCCCCGTATCGGTCCCCGCCACCTTGAAGTCCATGTCGCCCAAGAAATCTTCAATGCTCTGGATATCGGTGAGAATTCGCACCTCATCGCCTTCTTTGATCAGGCCCATTGCGGTGCCGCTTACGGGCTTAGAGATCGGTACCCCCGCATCCATCAGCGCCAGGGTGGAACCACACACCGATCCCATTGAAGTGGAACCATCGGAGGACAACACTTCCGACACCACCCGAATCACGTAGGGAAAATCCGCCTTGGGGGGCAGGACCGGCACCAGGGCACGTTCCGCCAGGGCACCGTGGCCGATTTCCCGCCGACCGGGCGATCGCATGGGGCGTACCTCCCCAACCGAGAAGGGTGGGAAGTTGTAGTGGTGTAGGTAGCGTTTTTGTTCGTCGGGGTGGAGATCGTCCAGTTCCTGGGCGTCGCCAGCGGTACCCAAGGTGGCCAGAGACATCACTTGGGTGAGGCCCCGGTTAAAGAGGCCACTCCCGTGTACCCGGCTTGGCAGGATACCCACTCGGCACGAGATGGGCCGCACCTCATCCAACTTGCGACCATCCACCCGCACGCCTGCTTCTATGACCTGCCGCCGCATGATCTCCTTGGTCAGGTTTTTGAATACTTGGCTGAGGGCCTTGGGATCGGCTGTGGTGATCGCCTGGACCGGATCAGTCTCAGGCAATTCGGCGATCGCCGCTGCCACTTTGTCCTTAATTTCATCCAGAGCCGCATCGCGGACGTGCTTATCGGTTTCAAACCGAGCCAAAACAGCCTGAATCGATTCGCTGGCGCGATCGCGTACAAAGGTGTCTAGGGTGAGATCGCGGACGGGTGGTTCCGGAACGACCGGTTCAATTCCCAATTCCGTCAGCAGGTCCCGTTGGGCCTGGATTAGCTCTAGGGCGGTTTCGTGGCCAAAGTCGATCGCTTCGATGATGTCTTGCTCGGGGAGTTGGTTTGCGCCAGCCTCAACCATGATGACCCCTGCCGGGGAACTGGCGACGATGAGATCTAAATCCCCGATTTCAATTTCGCGATAGGTGGGGTTGATGATAAAGTCATCCCCGACCAGACCCACCCGTACCGCTGCCATTGGCCCGTAGAAGGGAATGCCTGCCAGTAATGTGGCGATCGAAGCCCCGGTGGCAGCCAGCACATCGGGGGGCACCCTCTCATCCATTGAGAGGGTCGTGGCGACAATTTGAATATCATCCCGCAACCAACTGGGGAAGAGGGGACGGATGGGGCGATCGATCAGCCGCCCAGTGAGAATCGCCTTCTCGGGGGGTTTGCCCTCGCGCCGCAGGAAGCCGCCGGGAATGCGTCCAGCCGCGTAAAGTCGTTCTTCGTAGTCCACTACCAGTGGTAGAAAATCAATCCCTTCTCGCGACCCTGCGCGGGTTGCCGTGACCAAAACGGCTGTATCGCCCGACTGTACTAGAACTGAACCGCCTGCTTGGGGTGCAAGCAAGCCGACCAGGAGCCGAATATCCCTGCCATCAAAGGATATCGACTTCTCAATTTCTTTCATGCCTTACGTTTCCTTCTTCTTACGTCGTCTATTTACAACTTCTTCGGTATCTGTGGCAATCCTAACATTGATGCTCCAGGACTGCCGCACGGGGTCGGCGCGATCGCGATCGGCATGGGCTAAACTGGAGCACTGGGAATTTCAAATCCGTATCGGGCCACCCCCCGGCCCCTCATGCTGGACTCTATGGGGATGCCGCTGCCGTCCGCTAGGGGTGGGTGAGCCGGCCTAACCCAGGGCAGGGGTTGACCGCCCGGTTTTCCAAGCGGGGATGATGCGCCCATCCATCATTACTAGTAGCTCGAACAGTAAGTTCTGCAACGTTCGTAGTGCTGGCTTTAGCCGGCAACGACTAAAGTCGTTACTACCAACGTTGCAAAACGGTATGTTTACTGTACTAGTTATTAATGCCCCCTTGACAGTCGTCCAGCGAGTCCTAAAGATAGTATCTATAACTAACCAGTTATGAAGCTATTTAGCTAGAAAGCGGAGTTTCTATGGTCAACGTTCTGTCTACACCAGAGCCAGCGTCCCTGCCGGTGCAAAAGGCCACCATGCGGGAGTCGGTGCTCACGCCTCGGTTCTACATCACCGACTTTGAGGCAGCGGCGACCCTCGACCTCTCGGCCCAGGAACAGGAATTGCGGGCGATGCTCACGGAGATGCGGGCCGACTATAACCGTCACCATTTTGTGCGGGATGACAGCTTCCAGCAGTCGTGGGATCATCTGAGTGCGGACGATCGCCAAGCCTTCATCGACTATCTAGAGCGCTCCTGTGTGTCGGAGTTTTCCGGTTTCCTCTTGTTTAAGGAACTCTCGCGTCGCATCAAGGCTCAGAATCCATTGCTGGCGGAAATTTTCCACCTGATGGCACGGGATGAGGCCCGCCATGCCGGGTTTCTGAATAAGACGATGGCGGATTTTAATATCTCGTTGGACTTGGCCAAGCTGACCAAGAATCGTACCTATACCTTTTTCCCCATTCCCTGGGTGTTGTACACGGTTTACCTGTCGGAAAAGATTGGCTACTGGCGCTATATCATTATTTATCGCCACCTGGAGAAGCATCCCGAAAACCAGTTCCATCCCCTGTTCAAGTATTTTGAAAGTTGGTGCCAGGATGAAAACCGCCACGGTGATATTTTCAAGGCATTGCTACGATCGCAGCCGGACCTCTGGCAAACCTGGCAATCGCGCCTGTGGAGTCGTTTCTTCCTGCTGTCAGTTTTTGCCACCCATAGCTTGACAGTGCATGAGCGGGCTAATTTCTATTACAGCTTGGGTCTTGATCCCACCGAATTCGATCGCCAGGTGATTCGCGAGACCAACAATACCTCTGCCCGTGCCTTTCCGACGATTTTGGATGTGGATCATCCCGAATTCTTCCCTCGGATGAAGCGCTGTGCCGAACGGAACCTTAAGATTCAGGCCATTGAAGCGGGTGACAAACCTGCCCCGATCAAGTTCCTCCAAAAGTTACCGCTGATCCTGGGTATCCTCGGCGATTTAGTCAAACTGTATTTTATCAAGCCGATCGATGCCGAAGCCCTGCGGGGAGCCGTCCATTAGCAAGTATTCTGCAACAATCCCGAAGGCACAAAGATCACCCTAAGCCTCGGCTGGGCTTGGCTTTGTGATCTTTGTGTCTTAGGGGGGGATTGAAAAGTCCAGAAACCAGCCGTTTTGGCGACTGAAGTCGCCAAAACAAACGCCAAGCACCCCTTAGGATAGCCAAACGTCGAGGTTCGTAGTCGTGGTTTTAACCGCGATCGCCCTTTTAAAACATCTTCTTAGGGGTTTTCTAGCGGTTAGCAACAAGATCGGAGAGCGCCAATATCTGCACCCACGATCGCCTCCAGGTTACGGCTAATTTTAGCAACATCCCAGTGCCACCAAGCAATCTCTAGTAATTGCGCAATTGTTTCCTCAGCAAATCGATAGCGTAAGATCTGGGCCGGATTCCCCCCCACGATCGCGTAGGCCGGAACATCCTTCGTCACTACTGACTTTGCCGCCACAATGGCACCATCCCCAATCGCTACACCTGGCATGATCACCGACTCATATCCCAGCCACACATCATTACCAATCACCGTATCCCCTTTCATCACCGCCCCTTCATCTGCCGCAGCAACCCGTTCCCAGCCATGACTAAAAATGAAGAAGGGATAGGTAGAAAACCCGGCCATTGAGTGATTCGCGCCATTCATAATGAACTTCACTCCCCTGGCGATCGCGCAAAATTTCCCAATCATCAGTTTGTCACCAATAAATGGGAAGTGATACAACACATTGCGCTCAAAGTTTTCCGAATCCTCTGGATCATCGTAGTAGGTGTAATCACCAATAATGATGTTGGGATTGTTAACAGTATTTTTGATAAAACAAATCTGGGGAAATCCTGCCATCGGGTGCAGGGTACGGGGATCAGGACCTTGCGCATTCATACGGATACCTTGGGAACAATGGGGGCGATTCTCCTGGAGAGACGCTATGCGAACGGGCCGACCAGGAGACCAGCCGATTACCGTTTTCTTTTTACGGACGAATGGCCACCTTTATGACCTGACGTTGTTGCATGGCGGTGAAGACAGCCGCTAAGTCCGTTAAGGGGCGTGTGTCACTCAGCAGGTGCTCAAAGGCGATCGTGCGACTGGCCAGCAGGGCAAGGGCTTGCCGTACATAGCTAGGGGTATTGTGGAAAACCCCCTTGAGGGTTAGTTCGCTATAGTGCAGGCGTTCCGTATCGACCTGAATTTGGGTGTTGCGCGGGCAGCCCCCGAACAGGTTGACGGTTGCACCGGGACGGGCACAGGCGATCGCCTGCTCCCAAGTGGCTGGCACCCCCGTCGCCTCGACCACAATATCAGCCCCTCGCCCCTCGGTAAAGCTTTGCACCCAGGCCACCCGATCTGGCTGCTGGTGATAATTCAGGGTGCGCACCGCCCCCAGGGTGTGCCCAATCGCCAAACGCGGGTCATGGCCGCCGACTAGGGAAACCACCGCCCCCTGTTGGGCCAGGACAGCGACAAACATCAGACCAATGGCGCCATCCCCCAGGACAAGCACCTGATCGCCCGGTTGGGTATTGGAGCGGGCCGCCCCGTGCAGGACACAAGCCAGGGGTTCGGTGAGGGCCGCCAGGGCGTCGGGCAGGTCCGGGGGAATGGGTAAGAGGTTGTGGCGGACGATCGCTGCGGGGAGCTTGAGATATTCGGCAAAGGTGCCGTTATTAAACAGTAGGTTAGCGCAGAGGGAAAACGCCTGACGCTGGCAATAAAAGCACTGCATACACGGGGCAGAATTATTCGCCACGACCCGATCGCCGATCCGCCAGCCAGAGACCCCGGCCCCGATCGCCACAATTTCTCCCGCCGCCTCATGGCCAAAGGGAACCGGGGGTTTAAGCATCTTGGCATGGCCCCCCCGCCGCCACACCTTGAGATCCGTGCCACAGGTGGTTGCTGTTGTTACCCGGATCACCACTTCCCCTGCCGCTGGGGTGGGATCGGGGAGGGTTTCCAACCGTAAGTCTTCCTGACCGTATAGAACTGCCGCTAACAAAATGTATCTCCCTGTGATCGTTGCTGGCCGATCTTGTCCGATCGCGATCACGTCGCATCAGCGCCAGATGGGGTATCCCACCTTATAAGCTGAACCATCATAAACCGGACCATCGTACCTTATAGGCAATTTCTTCGATGGGCAAGCGATCGCAATCCCAATCAGAATACCGAAGTTGTAGGCGTTGTTCACCGGCATATTCGACCAGGCGACCGCTATACAACTTAGCCTCCGTACCCAGGCTTTGGATGCGGACCTTGCCATTAAAGACCGTTGCACGGGCCAGATAAATCACCAGATCATCACGGGAAGGACGGTTAACCGTCGTACTGGCCGTTAGGTGAGCTAATCCCCGTTCATCCATTTCTTGCGCTAGGGCCATCGCCGTATTCCGCACCCCACGAATGGCGACAATATTGGCCGCAACGGCCATCGTGATGTTAACGCCTTCGTCAGTTAGGATCGCGTTGTTAGAGAGGAAGTGAAAGTTACGCTCGCCGAGATCACTCCGAATCCGACGATGAATTAAATTATCGGGATGGTAGTTCGTTAGGGTACCCACGATCGCGCCGCAGGCATCACGGGGTTCGCGCCAGGGCGACTCACGGGTTTTGCCGTAAACCTGTTGACCATTTTCGCGTAAGCGTCCGACGTGGGTTTTCAGGTCGATCGCGACGAGGGAAATGGACTGGGGATTGCCGTCATAGACGCGCCGCTTGAGGGGTTCGTCCAACTCATGGGCCACGGTGACGTGGGCGAGGGTGGCCCCATTGTCCGTGCCGCCCCCGGCGGGGAAGAAGGCTTCTAACTTGAGTTCGCCAATTTCCGAGAGGGTGGCAAATCGCGAGGCGACCACATCCCGGTAGCGCTTGGTCGCTTCGCCCTGGTGGATGCGATCGCCGCAGTTGGTATAGGCCAACGTTGTGACGACGCTGGGTAAGCTCATATCCGCCCCGCATGCTTTCATGTCCGTTGGGCCGGAAGCGGCCAGTTGCAGTTCATCCCGCAGAATTTATAAGCCATTGATCAATGTATAGCGATCGCTGACAATCTCGTTCAGATAGTTGTGGTAGGCGTTGCGTTCCATACCAAAACTGGCGGCCAGTTGCCAGAATTTCTCGACCCGCGCTTCGGTGGGGGCAGCATCAAAGGGCAAAACCATACAAAACCATAGCGATTGTCTAAATGGTGTCGGGGGGAAGAGCGGGCGAGTGGGAAACAGCTCCTTCAGGAACGATCATGGCAGGCTGACCAGAAGAGACACCTAATGGGGCTTTACCCCCATATTGATCTGGGCTAGCTCAGTGCTCCCGATTATAGTGCGGATTATGGAGGGTAGAGTTATGTACCATGCTACTTTTCGACCCTATCGTCGCCTGTTTTCACCGCCGCTCCAAACCCACCACGGGGCTTGGCCGGTGCGAGAAGGCATGGTTGTGCGGTTGATAGATGCTTCCCCAACGGTGATGTTGCCCAATTCTCCAGTGGGGACACGAGGCGATTCTCCAAGGGCGACGCTACGCGATCGCGCCAGGGTGGGCTGGGGGGAAATTGCACCGATTCCCTGGTTTGGGAGTGAATCTTTTCAACAAGCTTGGGCCTTTTGCCAACAGTTGCCCCCTGTGTTGCCCGATATCCCGGATCTCGTGATTCCTGCTGAGTTAACTGCCTGTCAATTTGGCTTGGAAACAGCCTGGTTAGCCCTGGTTAATCCGGGACCGCCCTTACCGCCGGAGGCCGATCGCCCCTCTACCCTCTGTGGCCTTTTGCCCACGGGGGCCGCCGCGTTAACGGGTTGGCCAGCGGTTTATCATCAGGGGTACCGGACGTTGAAATGGAAAATCGGGGTGGCGGCGATCGCTCAGGAAATCGCTCTTTTTCAAGAACTACTGACCCAATTACCCGCAGAGATTACTCTTCGTTTAGATGCGAATGGTGGTTTGACTAGGGATGAGGCAGTTGCGTGGTTAAAGGTCTGCGATCGCGTGCCCGATCGGGTGGAATTTCTGGAACAACCGTTGCCCCCGACCCAGTTGGCCGAGATGATCAGCCTCAGTCAGCAGTTTGCGACGCCTTTAGCGCTGGATGAATCGGTGGCAACTTTGGCCCAATTGGAGGATTGCTATCAACAGGGTTGGCGGGGAATTTATGTGATTAAACCCGCGATCGCGGGATCACCCCGTGCCTTACAACACCGCTGTCAGGACTATGGGTTGGATACGGTGTTTTCCTCGGTGTTTGAAACGGCGATCGCGCGTCATGCGGCGCTCCGGCTGGCCTATCAACTCTCCCCGACGCCTCGTCGTCCGGGTTTTGGCACGGGCCACTGGTTTGATGAGACGGATAGGCTTCAGGGGGCTGATGCTGAACAGATTTGGGATTTGTTAGCTGGGTAGAGGGCTGAATGTTTTAGGGGTGGTATACGCCAGATAGAAGCCTCTTCCCCAGACAAAAAGGACTGGATCTTCCAACCCCTCAATACAATCTCTCCCGAAGAAAAAGGTAGCGGCCTAGGTTTATTCATTGCCCGTAAAACCCTTCAAAAAATGGGAGGCTATATCCGCGAAGTTGGCGAACCTGGTAGAGGGGCGAGATTCCAAATCTATATTCCTTATCCGGATCAAGTGATTTAGCGAGGGACTATCCTGAATCGCTGGGGTAACCGACCCAATCAACAGTGGTTTGAAGCAAACCGGGCCACCCTGGAAGCCCAATACTGGGGGCAATGGATCGCGATCGTAAACCAAACTGTCATCGAAAACGCGGATACTGAAAGTGAACTTCTCAATCGTCTGGAAGAGCGTAAACTGCGACGATTTACCACCACCATTCAAAGCATTGGTGATCTACGGCCAATTCCCGAATTAATTGCCCTCGGTGAGAGCGATCGCCTGGAATTCAAAACCACCCTACAATGGGATATCCGAGAAAATCAACAGAATAAAGGCTTGCAACACAGTAACTTGAAAACCATTGCCGCCTTTCTCAACACCGATGGGGGAACTTTACTCATTGGCGTTGAAGACAACGGCAACCTTTATGGCTTAGAGAAAGAGCTACAATGCTTTAAGAACCCATCCCTAGATCAATTTGAGCGCCACCTTCTCCAACTTATCGAAAGTAATATTGGTAAACGATTTCTACCCTTGGTTAAGGTTCATTTTGCCAAGCTGGAAGACAAAGATATCTGTGGCGTTTATGTTAGGTAGTCTGATAAAAAAGCATTCCTGAAATCAGAGAAAGGGATCGATCTTTACGTGCGCACGGGTAACGCCACACGATCGCTAACAGTACCCGATATTTACGACTTTCTGTAAGGGACCGTTACAACCCAAGCGTCAAGCAACGATCGCCCTACCCTCCGCAAGCTTCCGCCTGCCCCGACACACTCAAATCATACTGATAGACGGCTGCTCCCCCCAACGATCGCGGTTGGGCTAACACGGCACTGCGGGCCGCTGCATTCAGATCCGGGTGACCCAAATCAATCACTGGCCCCGCAATCACCTGCCCCTGGGCATCCGTTTCCAGCGTTGTATATCCCGTTTGGGCCGCGATCGGGCAAGCACTGGCTGGATAGGGAACAATCACCGTCACTGGGGGAGCGGTAACCGGAACTGGGGATACGGCTACTGGTTGCGTTTCAACCGCGTAATCAGGACTGGCCGTTGGGGCGTCCGGGGCTGGGGTCACGGTATCGCCCCCATTATGGGGTGTGGCAACCTCAAGATCCGCACGGGCCACCGTTAGCGGCCCCCCTAGATCACTGGCCCGGCCACTGCTTGGCCCGTCAGCCATCCCAGCTTCAGTTACCGTGGGAGGCGTACTTGCCCCAGGGTTAGGGGAATCAGGATGAGGAGCCGTTGCCCCAGCCGTTGGCGTTGCCTCAGATCCCTCACCGGCCCCCTCACCCAACCCGTTGTCTAAGTCATCACCACTAATGATTACTGTTCGCTCAACCGCACCCGATCGCGATTGGGGCGGGCCAACGGTCATCTGGGCCGGAGCCGGAGGGGCGTACCAGTCCAACGGCATTATCGGCGGTGGGGCGGGCAAGCCAGTAAAGGCATTAGCGGGGAAGGGCACGGGCAGGGGGGCCAGTTGGGGCAATCCCGGTAGACTAGGCAGGCCCGAAAAAAGGCTACGGGCGTCGGGGGGCGCGGCTGGCGGTGTGATCGGGGCTTGCCCAAATAGCTGGGAAAGATCCAGTGGGGCCGGGTTAGCGTTGGGCAACTGGGCCGCCTCTTCTGGTGTTAGTTCAATCACGCCCACGGGTCGCTGGACGATCGCCGTCGAGAAGCTGTTATTCGCCAGCCATGAGGGTAGGGCCAGTAATAAAATCGCATGGATACCGATCGAGGTGAGGGTTGCTGGCGAGAGGGATTGGCCCAGCAAATAGGGTAAGCGACTGAACCTGACCAGAAAACCCGTGTGCATAGCCCCCTCCTCTAGAATCAATGTGCCACTTTGAGCTGGTTACGCCTCCTACCGTCCACTGTAACCAGATTTATCGCGAAATCACGCCCGATCGTCCTAAATCCCCCAACAAAGCCTACCTAACCTGTGGCAAGAATGATCAAACCTGCATGGGACCTGGAATCTGGGGACGGCGGCTCACCGTCGCGGCGGGGCAAAGATCGGCGAGTTCACAGCGATCGCAGGCGGGATTGCGGGCCATACAAACCGCACGACCGTGGTAGATCAGGCGAATCGACCAGTTTTCCCAGTCCGGTTGGGGCAGCAGGTGCATTAACTCCTGCTCAATCCGCAGGGGATCGGTCTTGTCGGTCAACCCTAACCGTTGGCTCAGCCGTTTCACATGGGTATCCACCGTAACGCCCATATTGATGCCATAGCCATGTGCGAGTACAACATTCGCCGTCTTCCGGGCTACACCGGGCAGTTGCAACAGGTCTTCCATCAGCTTGGGGACTTGACCGTGGAAGCGATCGACAATCATTTGGCAGGCCGCCCGAATATTTTTGGCCTTATTGCGATAAAAGCCCGTCGATCGCACCAGATTTTCCAATTCCCCCAGGTCCGCATTGGCGAGGGCGAGGGCATCGGGGAAACGGGCAAAGAGGGCCGGGGTCACCTGATTCACCCGCTCATCGGTGCATTGGGCCGACAGCATGGTGGCCACTAATAACTGCACAATACTTTCGTACTTGAGAGTACAGGTAGCGTCTGGGTATAGGCGCTTAAGACGCACCAAAATCTCCAGCGCCCGTTGGCTTCTCTGGGCATGTTTGCGGCTAATACTCATCAACGGCGACTCATGGGCGAGCAATAAATGGGGACAGGAATTGCCTGGGCTACCTACGACGAAATCGCTATTGAAATAGCCGCTGCACCCATTCCAACTGGGCCGTATCCCGCACAATCAAAAATACCCCCAGCCCCAACAACAGGACCAGTCCCGTTTGCATGACTCCTTCCTGGACCCCCGTTGGCAGGGGCTTACCCCGTACTCCTTCCACCAACAACAAGAGTAATTGCCCGCCATCGAGGGCGGGTAGGGGCAGGATATTGATAATGGCCAGGTTAATGCTAATAAAAGCCGCAAAGGTGAAGAGACTTAGGGCATCGGCTTGGGCAATATTGGCCCCCATTTCCACAATCTTCACTGGCCCCGATACCTGACCTGCCGTATCCCGGAAGTGGGTAATCAGCAGCCCTAGGCCCTGAATGATTTGCTCAATGATATTTTGGAACTCGGTGGCCGCCAGGGTAAACAATTCGATCGGGTGATGGGGACGACGGTAAATGGGCATCCCATTGGGGAAAAGTTGCACCCCAATGCGGCCTTTGCCATCACTCCCTCGCGTTGGGGTAACCGTTACGGACAGTTGTTCCTCCCCCCGCTGCAAGGTTAGGTGCAGGGGTTGGCCGGGATGATCCTGAATCAAGCCCATGAGTGTGGGGATGGCGGTTTTGGACGCAGCTAGGGGTTGCCCCTCGACTGCCAGGACAATATCCCCGGCCTTGATACCTGCTTGAGCTGCCGGGGACGTTTCAGCCATGACTTGGGGGATCACCACCCCAGGTTGATAACGAATGCCATCGGGAATACCCACAATCCCCAGTTGACTCACCAGCAGGCAGTAGGCAAACACCAGGTTGGCGATCACGCCCGCACTAATCACGATCGCCCGATCCCACAGGGGCCGATTTTGCAAGAGGTTGGGATCATCGGCGGGGATGTCGGAGTCGGGGTCCTCATCCGGAAAACCGACAAATCCCCCCAGGGGGATTGCCCGCAGCGCATATTCGGTTTCGGGTCCCTGGTAACGCCAGAGCACGGGGCCAAAGCCGATCGAGAACTTACTGACCCGAATCCCCTGGCTACGGGCAGCCAGGAAGTGCCCCAGTTCATGCACCACGATCAAAATGGCTAAAACGCCGATCGCGCCAACATAGGCGAGGCCGTTGGCCCCGGCCCCCGCTGTCCCACTGACTGCCAAAACCGACATATTAAGATTTCACTCAAGTTGGTTACGTTTCTTTGGCTATTGTAGTCTGAGGTTAACTGAGTGTTGACGGAGTATCCGGGGGGCCTTAGGGGTTCCCTGCGGGTCGTCCCCTACGCTGATCGCCTAAGCCCCCGTCGCCACCAATACCTCACCCTTGAGCATCCGCGATGCCGCATCCAATAATGCTTCTTCCAGATAGGGCTTGGTAAAGTACCCACTGGCTCCCAGTTGGATGGCCATTTGTCGGTGACGATCGGCCCCCCGTGAGGTAAGCATGGCGATCGGAATTTGGCTGAGGTGGGGGTCTTTTTGCAGCCGCGAGAGCAATTCCAACCCATCCATTCGGGGCATTTCAATATCGCAGAAGACGAGATCGCAGGGCAGGCCCGATCGCAGTTTTTCCCAAGCCTCCTGCCCGTCGCGGGCTTGCTCTACCCGGTAACCCGACTTGGTAAAGGTCATGGATAGCAATTCGCGGACCGTGATCGAGTCGTCTACGATCAACACCGTGGGTTCGGTGGTCGTCGCTTCGATCTCCACAGGTGGCGGCTGTTGCTGCTCCCACATGCTGCTGGTGCCACCGCGCATCCGGCCCATCGCGAGGTCAATTAACTCCAAGACATCTGCGATCGGCATAATGCGGCCATCCCCCATGACCGTCGCCCCGGCAATACCGATGGGTTTGGGAACGGGGCCTTCCAGTTGCTTAATCACAATTTCCCGCTCACCCTCTACCTGGTCAACCTGGAGGGCCACAAAGTTACTGGCACTGCGCAGAACTACCACGGAGATGATGTCATCGTCGAGGGTTCCCCCACCGTAGATACTGCCCCGCCCCATTTGGCGGTTGTACTTGAGTAGATCGGCGAGGGGACGGAAGGGCAGCAGCGTATCCCGCCAGAGAATGCAGGTTTGGCCCTCTTCGTTGGTTTGCACCCGATCCCTGGGGACATCGAGCATATCTTCCACCCCGTCCATCGGGAAGGCAATGCGGGTACGGTTGCTCAAGCACAGCAGCGCCTTGGAAATACTGAGGGTCAGCGGTAGCCGAATCGTAAAGGTTGTGCCTTTGCCCAGGGTAGAGTCGGTGGTGATCGCGCCGCGAATTTCGCTCAGGCTGGTCCGTACCACGTCCATGCCCACGCCCCGCCCCGCAAAATCATCCGCTTTGTCCTTAGTGCTAAACCCGGGTAGGAACAGCAGATCATAGGCATCCAGCCGACTCATGGTCTGGGCCTCTTGGGGGGTAATCAATCCCTTCTCAATCCCCTTGCGTTTGACCCGATCGGCGTCAATCCCGGCCCCATCATCGGCGATCGCAATCACGGTTTGGTTACCGGTGTGGAAGGCCCGAATGCTGATCCGCCCCTTGGGGGGCTTGCCTGCTGCGGTCCGTTCCGCTGGGGTCTCAATGCCGTGGGTAATGGCGTTATTGACTAGGTGGGTGAGGGGATCGTACAACTGCTCCAGGATCATCTTGTCGATCAGTGTATCCCGCCCTTCAACTTGTAAATCTGCCTGTTTCCCACACTTGAGGGAAATATCCCGCACGGCCCGTGGCAGGCGATCGGCGGCTTGGGCAAAGGGCACCATGCGCGATCGGGTCAGGCTTTCTTGCAGTTGGGTTGTAATTTGGCGGAATTGTCGGGTGATCTGATCGGTTTCATCCCCCGTGAATTCAATATCCGAAGCGGACTCCCGCACCCGGACGATGAGTTCAATCATTTCCTGGGACAGGGTATGGAAGGCGGTAAAACGGTCCATTTCCAGGGCATCAAAGCTAACCCCCGTTGAATGGTCGCCGCTGCCGTTGCCGGTGTGGCTAGCCCCCGTTGTGGGGGCCTGGTGACCCTGACGGTGGGAGAGCAGTGAGGCTTCCAGCAGCGATCGCTCATAGAGATCCCGCATCCGCTGGCCCACATCGCTTAACTGCTGCACCTGGTAGAGCAGGTTGTCCAGGAATTGGCGCAGGCGTTCCTGGTTTTGCTCCAGGCTATTGCGGCTGACCACTAATTCCCCCACGAGGTTGCTGAGGCCGTCTAATTGCTTGACGGGTACCCGCATGGTTTGCTCGACCATTGCCCCCCGCCGCCGCCCGATCGGCGTCTGCACTCGGTTAGCCGCGACTGCTGGTCCGCCTAGGGTTTCGTCAGCCGCCTTCAGGAGCTTTTCTAGGTCGTCAAATTCGTCATCTTCTGCCTTGGGCGCTTTTGCCGCAGGCGCGGGGACCGCAGGGCTGGGGGCTTGGCTGACGCTCTGATCTTTACCGAGCAGGGATTCCAGGTCAGAAAAGTCGCTTGTTGCGGTTACCGGGGCGGTCACGGTTGCTGCTGCTTGGGGGGCTGGCGATGCTTCCGCTTCCAATAAGGCGTCCAGTTCTTCAAACGCTGCTGTTGGCTCCGTGTCAACGACTGCCATATCTTCTGCCAACAGGGCGTCCAACTCATCTAAGTCCTCTAATTCAGACGCTAACCCAGGTGTGAGTTCCGGTCCGAGTTCCAAGTCTGCTGCCGACCGATCAGCCGCCACTGCGATCGCGGCTGTCGCTGCTTCACCGCCCAAGTCACCCAGATCTAGGGTGTCCAATGCGAGGGATTCCAATTCCTGATCCAGGTCAGTGAAGTCCACATCAGCCGCTGCTCCATCACCAGCCGCATCGACCAGGAGATCAATCTGCTCCAACCCTAGGGTGGCGGCAATGTCTTCTCCCTCCCCAACCTCGCTGGAGGGTTCAATGTCAATCTCGGCTAACTCTAGCTCCTCGTCATGGGCAAAATCATCGAAAAGGTGTTCTGGAAATTCTTCCGTAGCGGCCTCTTCTGCCATCCTCTCGGTTGGCGGAGTTGCCACCCCTAGCTCTTCAGGTGCTACCTCCATCGCTTGATCAGGCACAAATGCCGAGGCGGACGGTTCCTGGGCCACTTCCCTTTCCCAGGTCTCATGATCATCCAAGGCTCCTAAGTTATCTAAATTATCCAGATCACCCAGATTATCTAGATCACCCAGATTGTCCAGATCACCCAGATTGTCCAGATCACCTAGGTTATCCCAATCCTCTAGAACACCAGCATCCCCCCCGACTTCTAGCAACTCGGTAATGACCGTCGCATCAGCTTCAGATAAGCCGCCCTCTGTCTGCTCGGCTAACGATTCGTCTAGCTCTGACTTCACAGCACTCGGCCAAGGTTGTTCGATTTCATCGACGGCAGTCTCAGCAGCCAGCGCTGCTGGTTCAGTGTCTAGAGCGATCGCTGGCGGGGGTTCTGGGGCCATTTCGGCTAGCCAATCCTCACTGGTCAATTCCGGTTCAGCCGCCGGGGGGGCGATCGCGGGTTCACCCCCAAAGAAGTCATCGATCTCTTCCGCCCAATTCGCAGGCAGTTCCGAGGTGATGGGCAGTGAGGGTTCGGCTGACGCCGTCTTATCCGCCTCACTGCTATCCGTTAGGGTGTCTTCCGTTGGGTCCGACAGGGTTCCGGTGGTGGGGGATGGGCGATCGTGCGTGGCCGTATCGGTCGCCTCAACTAGGGCGGCATTGGTTTCGGTGAGCAGCATTTCTTCTTCGCCAAACATCACCTCCCACGGATCAGTTACTAACTGACGTTGGGTAGTGGGAGGCACAAAGGCTTCCACGGCAGTCGCCAATTCCGATGTTGCCGGACTAGGGACATCTTCAAAACTGCCAAGGTCAAGGTCTGGTGCAGGGGGAGCGGCTTGCTCTAGCTCATCCATTGCTAGGGCTTCGGAGATGGCCTCTGCCTCTGGCCACTCGGTGTCTGGCCAGCCAGCTTCCGGATTATCCAGGTCCTCTCCACTGGCTGCGGTGATGGGGGCCGGGGTTGCCAGTAATTCTGCCCAATCCTCCAGATCTTCTGTCCCTTGGACCTCGGTGAGGCTAGCGGCGGTAGGTGATTCGGCGGTTTCATCAACGATCGCCTCCAGGAATTCCCCCAGGTCTGCCTCTAAGGCCGCCGTACTGATCTGGGTAGTTCCCGCCTCCGTGAGGGTCATCTCTTCCAATAAGGCGTCTAGATCAGCCTCCGCTTGGTCAACCGGGGCCTCACTGATGTCTGGCAGGCCGGCGGCGGGAACTGTTTCTGCGAGGGGTACGGGTGGTACTGCGGTTGGCGTAGCCGCCGCTTCGGTTGTGGTTTCAGTCACCGCTTCGAGGCTTGCCAAGAGATCCGGCTCAGCTACTGAGAAGTCGTCGAAAATTGCCTCTAGGCCTCGCAGGGCCGGATCGGTATCGTCTGCGGTAGGGGGGGGCGCTGGACCGCCGACATCCAATTCCGCCAGCAGCTCTTCAAAGTCCTCTAGAGAGGCATCCGTGGCGGCAGGGATTGTAGCCGTTTCTGCCTCCTGATCCGGGCTACCGTAAATCGATAACAAATCGTCAAAACTGTCGGTATCGCTCGACGCAACGGCTTGGCTTGACGATGGGGCGGCAGCGGGGCTGCCCGTATCAGCACCACTGTCATCGAGGAAATCCAGGAAGTCCAAGTCTTCAGTCACCAGGGTCCGTGGCTCTGCTGTGTCGGTGGCATGGGCCAGTAAATCCGTAAGATCGCCCGGTAAATCAGCCGTTGCCGACTCCGCCATCGCATTTGGCTCCTGGAACCCCAGCACTTCCTCCTCCCAACTGAGATCTAGGTCGGGGACCTCCCCTTCAAACAGATCGGCAAGGGAGTTGAGTTCGGCCATCCCCACCTCTGGCCCCATTTTGGCCCCTGCTTCGGGAGCGCCAGCGTTCCCCAGGGATGCGGCTAGGGCACGGGGGGCAGCGGCCTCGGTGACCGGAGTCGCCGCTGCTTCTGGGAGGGCCTCAAGCCCCAAGGAGGTGAGGACGGAGGGATCGGTTTCGGCGGTCGCTAGCCAGCTCTGCAAATCATCCTCGGTGGGAGGGGCGTAGCTCGCCTCGGCTGGGAGCAAGTCTTGCAAGGCTGGGCTAATGGCGATCGCGTCGGCCCTGCCTGAGAGGACTAGCTCTTGGGCTTGCTTCACTTCCCGAATGACGATCGAGGCTAGGGCACGGTGGGAATTATTGGGGTTGGCGATCGCCTGGGCGACTGCCCGAATCAGATTACACCAGGCATGAAGGGCAAACTGTTCCCCGGCTTGTTCGAGGCTCCGGCAAATCTCACGCAGTTGTTGACGGGCTGGGGCAGAGTGTTCCGGTTGCTTGAACATTTGCAACATCTCCCGCAGGCGCGTGGGGACATCACTACGAAAGATGAGTTGTAGAGCGCTGTCTTCCGGCGGACTGGCGGGCAGTTCGACCACCGCCGGGGTCGTGCTCGGGGGACGACTGGGGGGTGACGGCGCGGTGCGGTGTGGCCCGGTCGTACTCTCGGCGACCAGTTGATCCAGGTGTTGACCGAGGGATTGCAAGACCGGTTCAACGGTTGCAATAATTTGGCTGGCGTTGTCCTCCGTCAACCCCAAGGGGGTTTGCAATTCCTCCAGCAGGTCACTCAGGGCATCAAATCCTTTCAAGAACAAGGACTCTAGAGATTGATCAACCTGGATGGGATGTTCCTGGAGAACCTTGAAATAATCCTCTAGGCGGTGGGAAATTTTTTGGATACTGTCTAGCCCCAGCATGGCGGCTCCCCCCTTCACCGAGTGGGCAGCCCGGAAGAGTTCCTGAATGCCTTCGGGGTCGTCGATCGTGGTTTGCAGGGTCAGGAGGCCACGTTCGATGGTACTCAGGTGCTCCTTCGCCTCTTCGATGAAGTAGCCCATGATCCGTTGTTGCTGATCCGGCTGCATAGCAGTATCCCTAGTTCTTCATGTAGGCTGCGAGTGGTGGCTTCCCTGACCATCCCTGGTCATCCAATGGGTATCCCACGTTTATGGGGGGCAGTCAGCTTGGGGGTATCCCTAAGGGCGCTAACTGATGGCGCTAGGTATGGCGCTAACAGGTATGGCTCTAATGTACCCGATCCCATTTGAATCAGCATCATTCCTAGCGATCGGTCGCTTCGACGCGGAACCGCTCCACCGAGTTGAGCAGATCGCGGGCTACCCCCACCAGACTTTGCAGGGAGGCCGACACCCGCTGGGCTTCTTGGGAGGTTTCCTGGGCCGTTAGTTCCACCGATTGCATAACCTGGGAGACGGCCCGTGAGGTTTCGGTTTGCTCAACCGTGTCAGCCGTGATCGATCGCACTAGGGTATCAATGCGGTTGGACACCTGGATAATATCGTCGAGCGATCGCTTGGCTTGTTCTGCGAGTTTCGTCCCCTCAATGACCTGCTGGGTACCTTCTTCCATCGCGGTCATTACGGAACTGGTTTCTCCCTGAATCTGCAATACAATCTGCTCAATTTCCTTCGATGCCTTGGCGGCGCGATCGGCCAACTGGCGCACTTCATCCGCCACGATCGCGAACCCCCGCCCGGCTTCCCCCGCCCGTGCCGCTTCAATACTGGCGTTCAAAGCGAGTAAGTTTGTGCGCGAGGCAATTTGGGAAATCAAGGCCACGATCTTGGAGATTTCCTGGGAGGACTCGGCCAGCCGTTTCACCTTACGAGTGGTTTCTGCCACCGTTTCCCGAATCCGCAAAATCCCGGCCACCGTCCGTTCTACCGCTTCACCCCCCTTCCAGGCACTCGCCGAGGCCGATCGCGCCACATCTTCTGCCTCCCGGGCACTTTCCGCTACCCGTTGAATCGAGTCGGTCATCACCTGGACTGAGTTGAGGGTAACAGCTAGCTCTTCCGCTTGTCGCAGGGCGTCCGCCGACAGCCCCCGGGCAAACTGCTCGTTATCCGAGGCTCCCTTGGCCACCTGACGCGTGGCTTGCTTCACTTGGACGACGATTTCCCGTAGGTTTTGGATGGTGAGGTTAAACGAGTCAGCCACCGCCCCTAGTACGTCCGCCGTGACCTCGGCTTGAACGGTGAGATCGCCCCGTGCGGCTCCTTCCACGTCGTCGAGGAGTTTGATCACCTGGCGTTGCAGATCCTCCTTGGCCCGTTCCATTTCATCGGCCTTGCGTTGGGCTTCTGCGGTAACCGCTGTCATTGATTGCATCATCCGGTTAAAGCCCACGGCCAATTGTCCCCATTCATCCTCGGCATGGGGAACAGCCCTCGCATTCAGGTTGCCCTGGGTAACGGCCTCAAAGCGGGACTGTAAATCGGTGACCGATCGCTGGATTTGCTGATTCGCCACGCCATTGAGGAGGAGGGTGGTCGCCCCACTGGTAACCCCAGCTACCACCGCCATCAGCAACCCAGTGCGTTGCAACTGACCCACTACAGCGGGGTTGCGATCGGTCGCCTGATTGGCCGCGACATAACTGACGACCGCGACTGAGAGGAGGGAAACAATACCAGCGGCCCCTGCGGTAATCCAGCGCTTAGACGCCATCGGCGCATTGAGGAAGGGGGCTAACCAACCCTGTTCTGCGGCGGCCTCTTCCACTGCTTCCGGGGGAATCCCAAAGGCTGCTGCACCGTCGGCAGCGGCATCAAAGTTAAAATCCAGGTTTTCACCCGAGAAGGAAGTCGGGGGCTGGCGGAATCCAGAAGTCCGCACCGATCGCCGCCGCTCCGCCTCATCATTCAAGGAAAAATCTGAGTCCGTGGGAAACTCACCCGTCAGTTCGCCGGAAGTATCCGATAGATCAAAGTCGGGCAGGTTACCCACATCGTCAAAATCCTCAAAGTCATCTAAAAACCCAACCCCGCTTTGGCTACCCGCACTGCCCGTAGCGGGTGCCGTCGGCATCCCCTGGGCGTCCGTATCAAAGGCATCTTGACTGCCAATGGTTTGATCTTCAAACGCCGAGGCAAAGGCTTGGCCACCGTTATCGGTAGCCCCCGCAAAGGGATGCTCAAACTCATTCAGCCCAAAATCCTCCTCAAAGCTGAAGTCATCCTGGGCCGGTTGGTGCACAAAGGTATGATTGGCATTGAGACCAGACGCTTCAGCCGCCGCCGGGAAGGTCACTCCCTCACTATCCGGTGGGTTGAAGGCTGCCGTATCCAGGTCGGGCAGGAACATGGTGGCACTGTCCTCCGCCCGCGCGAAGCCAGGACCATCACCCAGGTTGGCGGGGGTGGCCCCCCCGGCCATATCCATATCTAGGGCATCCTCAAAGTTAAAGTCGGGCATCGCCCCCACCTCCCCCAGTTCGGCATCGGAGGAGAGTGCGGCAGGCAGCTCGAGGCCAAAGTCATCGGCTAAATCACTTTCCGGGAAGTTATCCTCAGCAAAAGTATTGGCCGCGAACGCGTTGTCCGCAAATTCATCTGTAAAGTCGCCTTCCGGAGTCGCAAAGTTAAAGGGAGATTCGGTTGTTTCCGCCCCGGAGAAATCGGTTTCAAACTCTTCATCGCTAAAGGGGTTGCTGGCAAAATCGGTCGTGACCCGTCCGCCTGCCCCTATCGACTCATCCACACTGCCAGCCGCAAAGGGATTCTCAAAGGGGTTGGCGGTTTCGGTTAGGTCCTCTCTGGCAAAATGGTTGTTATCCAGGGAGAAGTCGTCAAAGTTAAAGTCATCGTTGCTATCAAAGGCACTCCCTCGCTCTGGCAGGACTTCGGTTGCGCTGCTGCTGGCCGTTGTCTCTGATGCGACGGCACCATTATCGGCCCCTAGCCCCTCGGCATAGTCCGGGACACTCCCGCCAAATTCTTCCACATCCCCTAACCCTTGGTTGGCCAGGGTGACGTAGTCTGGATCGGTGGTCAAACTGAGGACGGCTTGATATTCCCTACGGGCAGTCTCATACTGCTGCAAGCCATAGCAATAAATATGGCCGCGCAGGAGGTGGGCGCTGAAATCGTCGGGCTGATGTTCGACGAGTTCATCAATAAAGCCCGCAGCCTCTTCATATTGTTGAGCAATATAGGCTGCTTGGGCTTTCTGATAAAGTTGCGAGTATCCTGTGCTTGACGCCATCGATGACTTCTCCTGCCGCTTTAAGTGTCCTGGGAATATCGGCAGTCTAGGCTGCCCACCGTGCTGACCGAATAATGGCTGCCTGATCAAGCAGCCGCAATGTTTCACCTGTATCTTCGTTCAAAACCCATTCCCCCCGTAAAAAGGGCAGAATGCTGTCAGGTACATTGCTTGCAATTTGTAACTCGTCGAGATCGAGCCAGTCCATGCCCACAATTTGGTCCACAGCCAGCCCTAGAATAGTGTCTTGGTCCTGAACGGCAACTACCGAAATCTCGTTGCGATCGGTGTTAAGGAGGGTGGTATCCCCTAGAAATTGCCCCAAGTCGGCAACCCAAATTACCTGGCCGCGTAGGTTGAGGGTTCCCAGGAGCAGGGGAGAAACATTGGGTATGGGGGTAATGCGATCGGGGGAAAGGGAAATCACCTCCTTGATCCCGACGGCATGGAGGGCAAATTCGGTACCGGCAGGCACATAGAAGCGAAGGTGTAACTCACCTTCGGGGTTACCCATCCCCTCATCCGATCCCTGGAAAGCAGGTACCTGCCCTGGCCCTCGGCCCTTGAGAAAATCTGAACTTGCGACCATACCCTCTCTCTTCTCCCACTATCCGCGCAAAAGCTGTTTGACGGTCCCAACCAGTTCCGTTGGTTGAAATGGCTTGGCAATGTAGGCATCTGCACCCTGGCGCATTCCCCAATAGCGATCGAATTCTTCGCCCTTGGAGGAACACATCACCACAGGGATATCCTGGGTTTTGGTATCGGCTTTGATCCGCCGACACACCTCGTACCCATTCATCCGGGGCATCACAATATCCAATACGACCAGATCTGGACGCTGAACTTGGATTTGCTCTAAGGCTTCGACACCATCACTAGCAACATAGACCTTCAGACCACTATTCTTTAATAGTTCAGTGATCATCTCCCGTTGCGGCACACTGTCTTCTACCACTAGCACTAGACTCATTACGCTTGCCCTTCCAAGTCGCGCCGCGCTCATTGCCCATGACCCAAGCCATAGCAGTCGCCGGATACGCTGCTTCCCTGTTAGTATAGTCTCTAATTTCTAATGTAAACCCAGTCGGTCGGGATCTGTCTAGCAGATTTTTAGTCCTAGGGGTTTGTCTTGACGGGGACCGCTTTCCACCCCACCAGCACAGGACATTCCCTGGCTGAGTATTCTGGCCCTTAGGGTGTGAAGCCTCCTAAGAAACAGGTCGATGCCTGACCCACAGGGAGGGAATGGGGGAGGCGGGCAAAAAATTGCTTCCGCCAGTGAGCGTCCGCTTGGCGATCGCTCCGTACTTCCAGTAACCGGATACCTGTTGTGGGCAGCGGATTTAACCAGTCTTGGAACTGTTGCCAGTCGGTCATCCGAATATGCTCAATACCGTAGGTGGCGCAGAATTGGGCAAAGTCAATCTGCTGGGGGGTTGCAAAAAATTCGGTGAAGGGGGGGTCAAACTGGGCGATCGGTAGTGACTCAAAAATGCCCCCGCCATTGTTGTTAATCAGCACGATTGTCAAATGACCGACCAGCTTTTTCCCTAGCAATAGCCCATTGGTATCGTGTAAGAGGGCTAAATCCCCAGTTAACAACACTGTGGGCTGATGGCGATGGGCAATGCCCAAGGCAGTTGAGAGAGTGCCGTCAATGCCGTTTGCGCCTCGGTTGAAAAAGGGATGAATCTGGCGATCGCCGGGGGGCCAAAACCACTCCACATCGCGCACGGGGGTACTGTTGGCGATGAACAGGGGCGTCCCGATTGGGAGCGTTTGGGCTAACAACCATGCCACTTTGCCTTCAAACGGGTCTGCTAATGCGGCTAGGGTCGTATCTATTTCGGTGCGTGCTCGGTGCTCGGCTGCGGTCCAGGCCAAGCAATAGGCTGTTGGGGGGCTGGCAGCAGCGGGAGTCGTCTGGGCTGTGATGAGTGCGCTCAAGGTTTCTACGGATAGCCGCAGGTGTTGGGTGGGACCGTGGAGGGGGTCAAAGTTGTGGTCACTGGCATCGACGATCCAGCGCTGGGGTTGACCCTGGGTAAGCCACTGGCGGAGTTCCTTGCTGGTGGGGAGTTCGCCAATTTGCAAGACGATGTCTGGGTAGACCGTCGTCCGCCACTGGCGATCGCGTAGCAGCCAATCATAGGTGGTGATCAACGCGGGACAGAGGGACTGGAAGTTCCGCAACGGGGATAATCCCTCTGCTAACACCGGCCATTGCAATCGGGTAGCTAACGCCGCGATCGCTTGACAGTATGCCTGCGGATCATGGGGTTGGGCCAACCCCGCGATGATGAGGCCGCGATTTCCCTGGGTAGACGTGGCGCGGACGCACTGCCACCAATATTGGACGGTGGTGCGTCGGGACGTCAGGTTGGGGTTGACTGGGTCAAGGGCGAAACGTGCCGAGGGGTCGCCGGGGCGATCGGGGGCAATCGGGTCTACTGGAGCGGCGACCGGATCGTGAATTCCAGCAAAAAACACGGCTGGTTCAAAGTCCTGCATCTGGTCTGCGATCACTGGATCAACGATCGGGGTCAGGGGTTCCCGTAGCGGCACATTGAGGTGAACTGGGCCCGCCACTGGCCATTGGGTCCGTTCCCAGGCATAGACCAGCGTTTGGCGCAAATAGGCTAACCGATCGCGGGCCACACTCGGGGTTGCCAATTCTGCCTGCCAGTTAGGATAGCTGCCGTAGAGCTTGATCTGATCAATGGTCTGTCCTGCATGGCACTGGCGCAGTTCCGGGGGCCGATCGGCGGTCAGGATCAGCAACGGTACCTGGCTCTCATGGGCCTCAATCACCGCTGGGTAGAAATTAGCCCCCGCTGTTCCCGATGTACACACTAAAACTGCCGGTCGTCCTGATCGCCGCGCCAACCCCAGGGCAAAAAAACTGGCTGAGCGTTCATCCAGCACCGGGATGGCCTCAATGCTAGCATGGGCTGCCAAGGCAATTGCCAACGGGGCCGATCGCGACCCCGGACACACGACCGCCGTGGCCAGTCCCAGTCGATACAGGGTCTCCGCCAACACCGAAGCCCAAACCGTATTGGTATTGCGATCGTCAATCCCCACGTCGCCTGTCACCCACCCCACTCACAATTCCCCGATGCCGACTCCCATTACAACTATCCCCCAACTGGCTTGATTGTCCCCCAATGCCTCACCCCTCTTTTCTCTTTCCTAACGCCTAACGCCTAACGCCTAACGCCTAACCCAATGCCCGTAACAGCCCTTGCAGTTTTAACTGAATTTCCGCCAGTTCCTTCTGCGGGTCTGACCCTACCACAATCCCGGCCCCGGCATAAAGCTGGGCACGATAGCGATGGGCGGTCTCAGGGGGATCATGACGCAGCAGGGCAGAGCGAATGCCGACCCAAAACTCGCTATTTCCGCGATAGTCCACCCAGCCTAAGGGAGCGGCATACAAGCCGCGTTCAAACGCCTCGTGGCGGCGGATGTACTCACAGGCTAGGTTGCGGGGAACCCCGGCCACGGCGGGGGTGGGATGCAGCGCGGCAACGATCGCCAAGGGCGGCAGGGTTGCGGGTAGGGTAGCTTGAATCGCCGTGTGTAAATGCTGAATATTGGACAATTGCAAAATGGTCGGCGCTGATAACTGGCTGCTTAGCCCCAACTGCCGGAGGGTTTGCTCAATAAAGGTCACGACAACTTGGTGCTCATGCTGATCCTTACGGCTGTGTAGGAGCGCACTGGCGAGGGAGGCATCCGCCGCTGCCGTGTGTCCCCGCGGAGCCGATCCGGCTAGGGCATCTGTGGTCAATTGTCGATCTTGGATCTGGATCAGCCGCTCTGGGCTGGCTCCTAAGAAGGTATCCCCACGGCCATTACTGGTGGCGAACACGTAGCAGTCTGGATAGGCCACCCGCAGGCGCTCGAGGCAGGCACCGACCTGAAACGGATACTGGGCCTGGACCTCCAGACAATCCGCCAATACGGCCTTATGCAACTGTTGGGATTGAATGGCCGTGAGTACTGTTTGAATCGATCGCCGAAACCGGGTACTGTGGTCAGCCCGCACTGAAACCGTATTAGGCTGGAACCGGGGTAAGGGAGGCGGAAAGGTGCAGAGTTGCTGGTACTGTTGGTAGACCGCTTGGGCCAAATGCCACAGTTCGGATGTCCCGCCCAGGGGTAAATTAAAAACCAGTACTCCCTGGGAACCCCGACGGGCCAAGTGCCACCGAGGTAAAAACAGCGTTGAGGCTGGGAAGGGGTGATTGGGGTTGGCTTCCCCCTCAAAAAAGGTAAACCGACAACAAAAGTGGGAACCGGCCCAGGGCAGGTGCAGCTCCCCTAAATGCACCGTGTGGGTCAGGCAGTGGTCAATAAATGTCTGGGCACGCCGAAAGCGATCGGGGCCTGAGACCTGGACCGTAGCGGCAGCGCCAAAGGCCACGATCGCCGTTTCCCGGTTGACACATTCGTAAAAAAAGTGCAGCGGTTCCCGGGTCCGGAAGTGTTCCAGCACGGCTAATCCCGCGATCGCAGGCATGGCGATCGACAGACTGACAAACTGGGGGTCCGGCGCGGTGCCCTTGGATCGCCGACAGTCAACGAGAAGTCGATAGAGGGACTGGGGGTCCCGCAGGGCTGATTGGAGGCACTGACTACGCTGCGGTGAAACAATCATGGCGCTAGAACGGCTGGCCGGGGGGTCAATCTGCATTCTCCTGTTGCCCCCACGCATCGAAGGCCCTTAACGGTGTTTCGGCCCGACTGGAACCTGACTGCGGCCAGAAGCGACGGCCCCTGTAGGGCATGTGCCGCATAGCGATATCTGGAGTCGTGTCTGATTGGCATGGGGATAATTCGGGTCTCTACCCCTCCCTATTGTGCAGTAGAGGCATCACTTTACAGTAGCTTTGTTGGTGAGATTCCGATTTAGCCTTGATCGCCACTCCCCACCCCTACTTCATGGCTTTCGGTGGCCGACGCTGCTGGGGTGCGCTGGGAAAATCCCCAGACAAACACCAGGGCAATCAACACGACCATCAGCCATTGGGGGGGCACGAGAGTGTCATTGATCACTTTCAATAGGAGCCGTCCCCCCACAAAGCCAACCGTGATAAATCCCGCATCCTCAAGGTGGACAAATTCATCCAGCCAGCGAATGAACAACCCGGCCATAAACCGCAGGGTTAAGACGCCAATCACGCCCCCTAAGATGACCAGCCAGCGATCTTGGGAAAGGGCGATCGCCGTCGTCACGCTGTCCAGGGAGAAGGCTAAATCGGTGAAGGCAATCAGGGGGATGGCTTGCCACAGGTTGCTAAACCGGGGACCGTGGTGGGTGTGTTGCTCGTCACCCTCCTCGGAGGTGAAATACTCAAACACTAGCCACAATAAATAGGCCGCCCCCATCAGTTCAAATTGCCAGTAGCCGATCACCCAGGTTGCCGTCAGGATCAAAACAATGCGGAGGATGAGGGCAACCACCAGGCCCAGGTTCAATGCCCGACGTTGCAGAGTTGGGTTTTCGAGTCCTTGAGCTAGGGCGGCTAGGGCGATCGCATTATCCGCTGATAGGACAGCTTCCAACGCGATCAGCACAGGTAGCAGTAACAGGGTATCTACCCCAACGTTGGGTGATAGCTCTAGTAAATGATCTAGCATGGAGGGTTACTTACAGCAGCCATAGAATATCTCAACGGGATGTCAATCGGGATGCTAACCGGGGATGACCGGCAAACAGGCATGTCTCAATTATTATTACCTACGACGCTAGTGGGTTGTTTGGGCGAGGTGGTTGGAATCCAATGGAGCAACGAGGAGCCATTGCCGCTGGACATCCCCAGACGGCTGAGGCGGGATTGACAATCTTGCAAGCCGGGGGGAATGCCTTTGATGCGGCGATCGCGGCGGCCCTAGCGGCCTGTGTGACGGAATCGGGCTTGATTTCCCTGGCGGGCGGGGGCTTTCTCCTGGCCCACACGGCGGATCGTCGCAACCTGCTCTTTGATTTCTTCACCCAAACCCCCCAACGCAAACGGCCTGTGGCGGATCTGGATTTCTATCCGGTGATGGTGAACTTTGGCGATGCGGTCCAGCAGTTCCACATCGGGTTAGGCTCCATCGCCGTACCGGGGGTGCTCAAAGGGTTGTTGCACATCCATCGGCAATTGGGCCGCCTCCCCCTCGCGGATGTGGCGGCCCCCGCGATCGCCTATGCCCAGCAGGGGGTGACGCTCCAGGCATTTGCTAGCTATTGTTTGCAAATCCTAACCCCCATTCTGACGGCAACGCCTGCGGGTCAACAGATTTATGCACCGACAGGACAGCTCTTGCAACCGGGGGAGATCCTGCGGATGCCAGCGTTTGCGGCCACGTTGGCTGAGGTGGTTAAAAACGGCGATCGTCCCCTTTATCAAGGGGATTGGGCCAGGGGGCTGATCGACGCCTGTGAACACGGCGGGGGACACCTTACCCAGGCCGATCTGCGGGCCTATCGGGTGATCGAACGCCAGCCCCTCACCCTCACCTATCGTGGTAATACGATCCTGACGAATCCCCCGCCCAGCACGGGGGGGTTACTCATTGGTTTTGCCCTCAAGGTTTTAGAAGCGATCGACTTGTCCCAGGTGACCTTTGGTAGCAATAACCATCTGCGTATCCTGCGTCAGGTGATGCAGTTAACCAATGCCGCCCGCCGCGATCGCTATACTTGTGACCTCGATACCGCCGATCTCCTGACGGCCTTCCTGGAGCCGATGGTTCTCCAACCCTACCAACAGGCCCTCCAGGCAACTGCCCAGGCGGGGGGGAACAAGTGGGGCAGTACCACCCAGATCAGCGTTATTGATGGCGAGGGCAACGCGGCGAGTATGACTGCATCCAATGGGGAGGGGGCCGGTTTCCTGATTCCGGGGACAGGGATCATGGTGAATAATATGCTGGGGGAGGCAGACCTGAATCCTGATGGGTTCCACACCTGGCCACCCAATCAACGCCTCGCCTCCATGATGGCCCCCACGATCGTTCTCAAGGATGGCCAGCCAGAACTGGTGCTTGGCTCCGGGGGATCGAACCGCATTCGGACGGCCATTTTACAAGTCCTGCTGAATATCCTCGATTTCCAAATGCCCCTGGCAACGGCGATCGCCAGTCCCCGCCTTCATTGGGAAGAGCAGGTCTTAAATCTGGAACCCGGCCTACCCGGAGCCGATACTTGTCAACAATGGGCTGCTAACGCGGGCGATCGGGTCCTCTCCTGGCAAGCCCCCAATATGTTTTTTGGCGGGGTTCATGCTATTAGTCAGCAGCCAGATGGCACTCTAGCGGCTGTGGGTGATCGGCGACGCGATGGGGTAGGGCTGGTTTGGGATTGAGTTTTAGATTTTAGATTTTAGATTTTAGATTTTAGATTCCCGACGGTGAGAGGGGGATCTGACCTGCAAGTTTAGGGGGGAGGTTGGGGTGGTAGGTGAGACGCCCCTATGGCCACCCAGATTAGGTGGCGGAGGTTGCCCAGGGGGCTGCTTCTATTGGGATGCCGTGTTCGGGTTGTGTCTGCGCTGGTGTATCAAGGTGCTCCCAAACGGCTTGTAATAATGTCTCTAAACCTAAGCCGGTGGCGGCTGAAATTTGCTGAATCGGCTGGCCCAGTTCGGTCTGTAGCGGCTCGACTAAGGCGGTCAGTTGGTCCGGTGCGATCGCATCTAGCTTGTTCAGAACAACGATCTGGGGGCGATCGGCTAACCCCCGCCCATAGGCTTGAAGTTCGGCTTGAATCGTATGGTAAGCCGCGATCGGGTCGGGTCCCGTGGCATCCACTAGGTGCAGCAGCAGACGAGTACGCTCCACATGGCGCAAAAATTCATGGCCCAACCCCACGCCGAGATGTGCCCCTTCGATCAACCCTGGAATGTCGGCAAAGACGGTCCCGTCTCCCGTGGGTTTGCGCACGACTCCCAAATTGGGGACCAGGGTGGTAAAGGGGTAGTCGGCAATTTTGGGCCGGGCGGCAGAGAGAACGGAAATTAGGGTTGATTTGCCCGCATTGGGTAGACCAATAATCCCCACCTCCGCTAGCAGCTTTAGCTCCAGCCGTAACTGGCGAATCTCGCCGGGTAAACCGGGCAGTGCCCGCTCCGGCGCACGGTTGCTGTTGCTGAGAAAATGGGCATTCCCCAAACCGCCTTTCCCGCCCTGGGCAACGCATAGGGTTTGTTCGGGCTGCACCAAATCCCCTAGCAGTTCACCGGTTTCCGCATCGTAGATCAATGTGCCGCAGGGGACCTCAATCCAGCGATCGTCCCCCGAAGCCCCGGTCATGTTCTTGGGGCCACCCCGCTGGCCATCTTCAGCCTGAAAGGAGCGGGCATACTTAAAATCCAGGAGGGTTTGCAGATGGGCGGTTGCCCTGATCCACACGGACCC
>NZ_JBRCAD010000096.1:0-5473 GCF_053493415.1 Trichothermofontia sp.
GTGCTGGCTTTAGCCGGCAACGACTAAAGCCAGCACTACCAACGTTGCGGTAAATTCTGTCATGTTCATAGTGCTGGCTTTAGCTGGCAACGACTAAAGTCGTTACTACCAACATTGCGAAACGTTATCTTTGCTGTACTCGTAGCGCTGAAGTGAGGTTAACCAGCCGTCCAGGAACGATCGCCTTTGCCTGGACTGGCGGCGAACGGCTCAAATCAGCGGCAGCAGAGCAAGCAAGTAACTAGGAAACCGCGATCGGTGTGGGGGACTTGACATGGAAACGTTCGCGGATGCGATCGGCCATCTGCGACGGTGTGAGACCCAACGTTACCATCGACTCCTCCGGCTTGGCGTGATCCACCAGCACATCAGGGACCCCCAACCGCAACACGGGCACCTGGATATCGGCATCTAGCAGCGCTTCGGCCACAGCGGAACCAAAGCCACCCATGATCTGCCCCTCTTCCAAGGTCACCACCCGGCCAATGGCCTTCGCCAGGGGGAGCAACAACTCCGTATCCAGGGGTTTGGCAAAGCGGGCATTCACCACCGTTGCCTGCATCCCATGTTCGCTCAGGATTTCCGCCGTTTGTAGGGCCGGATGCACCATCGAGCCATAGCCCACCAGCAAGATATCGTCACCCCGCCGTAACACTTCTGCCTTACCGATCGGCAACGGTTCCCAGCCTTCCTCCAGCAAGGGCACCCCAAAACCATTGCCACGGGGATAGCGCAGGGCGATCGGGCCGTCGGTATAGTTCACCCCCGTCGCGATCATCTGCTGCAACTCCGCCTCATCCTTGGGAGCCATCAGGACAATGTTGGGAATACAGCGCAGGTAGGGAATGTCATACAACCCCTGGTGGGTGGGACCGTCAGCCCCAACAATCCCGGCTCGGTCCATACAGAAGAAGACCGGTAATTTCTGGATACACACATCATGGATCACCTGGTCGTAGGCCCGTTGCAAGAACGTTGAGTAAATCGCCACCACCGGACGCATCCCCTCACAGGCCATCCCTGCCGCCAGCGTCACCGCGTGTTGCTCGGCAATGCCCACATCGATGTACTGGTTAGGCAGCTTCGCCTGCAACTTATCCAGGCCCGTACCGGTCGCCATCGCCGCCGTGATGCCCACAATGCGCGGGTCATTTTCCGCCAGCTTCACCAGCGTATGGGCAAACACCTTGGAATAGCTGGGGGGCTTGGGTTTGTTGGAGGGTAGCGGTTTCCCGGTGGCCAGGTTGAAGGGACTTTGGGCGTGGTAGCCCACCTGATCTTTCTCCGCCAGTTCGTAGCCCTTGCCCTTGACCGTGGCCACATGGACGAGGACTGGGCCATGAATCTGGTGGGCTTGCTGGAAGGTGGCGATGAGTTCTTCGAGATTGTGACCGTCCACCGGACCCATGTAGGTGAAGCCCAATTCCTCAATCACGGCCCCCACCTTGGACACCGCCAGCCGCTTCATGCCGCCCTTGAGCCGTTCCAACTCCGGCGATAGGGAATTGCCCACGAAGGGTAAGTGCTTAAATTGCTCCTCCAGGTTGTCGCTGAGGAACTGCATCGGCGGACTCAGGCGCATTTTGTTCAGGTAGCGCGAGATCGCCCCAACGTTAGGGGAGATCGACATCTCGTTATCGTTCAAGACCACCATTAGATTGGTCTTCGGCAGATGACCGGCATGGTTGATCGCCTCCAAGGCCATCCCCCCAGTTAGGGCACCATCGCCAATGATCGCCACCACCTTAAAGGTTTCGCCCTTCAGGTCACGGGCGAGAGCCATTCCCAGAGCAGCGGAAATACTGGTGGAAGCGTGACCGGCCCCAAAGTGGTCAAACCGGCTTTCCGATCGCTTGAGATAGCCCGCGACGCCATCCTTCTGCCGTAGGGTGTGGAATTGGTTGTAGCGGCCCGTAATCAGCTTATGGGGATAGGCTTGGTGGCCCACGTCCCAGAGTACCTTGTCATGATCGAGGTCGAGGGTCTGATATAGGCCGAGGGTGAGTTCAACCACGCCTAGCCCTGGTCCCAGGTGCCCCCCGCTGGCGGCGATCGTCTGGAGGTGTTTCTCACGAATTTGACGGGCGATTTGTTCCAGTTGCGCGATCGATAGGCCATGCAACTGGTTGGGATGCGTCAGTTCACTCAAATGCATACAGCAAAACTCTCTAGGTCAATGGGGATAGCGATCAGGGATGGTTACCTGCCTGAATTTTAACTTCTGTAACCTGCCACGAAGGTGCGAGCGTGGCACGACGCCTCAGCGTACCGTCCATTGCGATGATCCTTGCCCCGTGTCTGTACCCCGCGTAAACCCGGACGGTAAAACAAGCAGTCCACACAGTAAGTACTTTGGCTCAGCAATGGGCACAGGAATAGCCAGGGCTGGATTGACTGAGGACGGGCAAGGACTTACAGAGGCTAAACCAGTCCTCTGAGTAGCGTACAAGTTTGGTCGATCCTGCGAAACGCATTGATTCAGAGATCTTCATTTTTCTTCAAACTAACCATGTTCTTTAACGAGGGGGCGTCATCTTTCTCGGATCGGATTGAACCTGGATCGGGGCAATCGGTACCAACCTTCAGGTTCCTAGGCCACCTTCACATCCTGTCCCTAACATGGCTAACCGTACAGTAACCCGCCATGCTGGGAAAATTGTGGCAAGACTTCCCCCAGTCTCTATACATTCGGATCATAAAGTCGTTATAAAGGTAAGAATAGGAAACTACCCAGACGGGTGTGTTGACTCTTTGGCATGACGATCGCCTTGGGGAAATTGGCGCGTGATTGGGAATCTTGCGAACTGTCGGGGTTGATTTGTCGAGAGATGTGAGTTGTTTGCGGAAGGGCTTCTAGCGATGAAATACCTGCTACCACTGGTCATTGTTTTCCCGATCGCAGGCACCCTATTCCTAGGGGTTGCCGTGGCCCAACCCATTGTCCCTGCCGCCGATGGGACCGGTACCATTGTGCGTCCTGTGGGCGAACGTTTTGAGATCGAAGGGGGCAAAACCTCTCGCGATGGGGCGAATTTATTTCACAGTTTTCAGCGTTTTAACCTCAGCAAACAGCAAATTGCCAACTTTCTGGCCAGCCCGCAACTCCGGAATATTCTAGGCCGCATTGTGGGGGGTGATGCTTCTTACATTGATGGGTTAATTCAAATCAGTGGGGGGAATCCCAATCTGTTCCTGCTCAATCCAGCCGGGATTATGTTTGGCCCGAATGCAGCTTTGAATGTACCTGCGGATTTTACGGCAGTAACCGCCACTGGAATTGGCTTTAATCAGGGTTGGCTGACGGCGATCGGGTCCCCGGATTATGCCCAATTAGTCGGTACACCTAATCAATTTACTTTTGCCACGGCGCATCCCGGCGCGATCGTCCAAGCCGGTAATCTTACGGTCCCGCCCGGTCACAATTTGCGCCTCATCGGGGGGACGGTCATCAACACGGGCAACCTGTCTGCTCCTGGCGGCGAGGTGACGATCGCGGCGGTACCGGGCGCAAATCTGATTCGTCTGAGCCAGCCTGGACACTTGTTGAGTCTGGAAATGACCCCACTGACGGCTCAAAATGCCGGTTTAGCGACCCCCTCCCTCCCGGAACTGCTGACGGGGGGGAATGTGAGTGGGGCAACCGGGTTAGCCGTGATGCCAGATGGGCGTGTGCAATTACAGGGATCGGGCGTGGTAGTCCCAACGGAATCCGGAACGGCGATCGTCACCGGTCAGGTCAATGCCGCGTCTACGCAAGCCCCTGGGGGCAACGTCAATCTCTTCGGTGAACACGTGGGTCTGCTGGGGGCTGAGCTTAATGCCTCGGGCACGAGGGGTGGCACCGTGCGGATTGGTGGCGATTATCAAGGTCTGGGTGCGGTCCCAAATGCCAACGCAACCTATACCGATACGAATACCCATATCCGAGCCGATGCCCTCACTAAGGGTGACGGTGGCCAGGTGATTGTTTGGGCTGATGACACCACCCGCTTTTATGGTCGCATTTCGGCCCAGGGGGGACCTGCGGGCGGTGATGGGGGGTTAGTCGAGACTTCTGGCAAGTTGGGATTGGATGTTGCCGATGCCAGGGTAGACGCCTCCGCCCCGCAAGGCCAACCAGGCACTTGGCTCCTAGACCCCAGCGATATCACCATTACCGCTGGTCCGACTAACCCCCCTAATCCCGGTCCTAACTTTAATCCCAGTGGGGCGACAGCCAATATCAATGCCCAGCAAATTTCCGATACCCTGAGCCAGGGGACCAGTGTCTTGATCACCACGGCGGGCGGGACTGGGGGGCAGGGGAATATTACGGTATCGGCCCCTATTTTCAAAACTGCCGTTTTTAATGCGTCCAATCAGATTGTGGCTGGGGGCGCGGCAACGTTGAGCCTGAGCGCTGATAACAACATCACCATCAATAGCTCCATTCGCTCGGACTATAACCCCCTGAATGTTCGCCTATCAGCTCCCAGTGGCGTTGTCACCATCAATGGTTTGATTGCGACCAATGGGGGGGATTTCACCAGCCGCAGCGTGAACTTTACCGCCGGGACCATTGATACCAGCCCCGTCTTTTTTGTCGTACCGCCTGTACCGCCCCCGTTTCCGCCGCCGCCCGTACCGCCGCCGCCGCCGCCACCACCTGGTTTCACGGTGACGGATGCTGGGAACATCGATATTGAAGTGGGCCTCGGTAATATTGTGGCGGGGAGTTTGCGAGCCGAAGGGGTCAGTGAGGGGGCCGGTGGCAATGTGAATTTGCGGGCAGCGAGGGGGACGGTACGTATACTGGATACGATCGTGGCGACGCCTTCTAGTTGTCTCGGCAACAGTATTTGTACGACGGGTTCACCAGCAGGAACCGTCAGCATTACCCACGGGGGGGGGCCTGAAAACTATGATTTTGTCGTGGGAGATGCGACCAACAATGGAACGGCAGGCGCGATCGTCGCCACGGGAACTCTCAGCCCTACAACGGTTTTTCCCATGCTACCGGCAGGGGGCGCAGCACCGGGTACACCCAATGGAATGACCATTACCTCCATCAACAGCCCCCCAATTTTGACCGCAACCTTCACGATTACGGGGCCGATCGAGAATCAAACCTATGCCTTTCCGGTGCTTGCTTTAGAACTGAGTGCGTTTGACCCCGATGGCGATCGGCTGTCCTCTGATGGGGTGGTATTCCTGCCCGATTCAGGCTTTCTGATTACCAGTGTTGAGACAGGGGGAACGCTTCAGGTACAGCGAGGGGGCGGGATACCGTTCGATGTGGTACCTGGGGAAACCCGGATCTTGCTCAATGATACGTTGCTCTATACGCCGCCGCCGGACACGGTTGGGCTTGAACCGGGCTTCACGATCGCGGTCCAGGAGGTCCGAAATGCGAGTTTCTCTCCGCCCTTAAATACGGTTGAACGTCCGGTCCCGCTTCCCCTCGTCCAGCGACCAGTATGAGTTCATCCCGATC
>NZ_JBRCAD010000097.1:0-8298 GCF_053493415.1 Trichothermofontia sp.
GTTGCGGCTGGGGTGGGGGGGTGACCGTTGACGGTGGCGACGATCGGGGTCGGTAGCTTCAACCGTTGGCCGACCCGTAGCTGCTTGGGATCAGGAATTTGATTTAAGGTGGCTAAGACACGCCAATCTCCATTCGGTCCTAGGGTTTTGCTGGCAACGTGCCACAGGGTATCTCCGGGCTGGACAACGTACTCACGCATGGTAATAGTTCTGTCCTTCGCGTCTTGCTCTACCTGTTACCCATCTTAATCGGCAGTGTCGCCAGTCAACAGGGCACGATCGGGGGTATTTTGAATGTGCAAAAATACTTAGAGTCGCGGTAGTTAACCAGATGCCGATCTTGGAGACGCGTTATCCCACTGGTTGGGGCAGTTGAACTGCCCCGATCCCAGATTAATCAAAGTGCCCTACAGCACTTCCATACCCGATGAGGTACAGACAAGGGGCTTAAGCCCCTTGTTGACAAGGCTTGACAGTACTGCATTAGAGCGGGAGCGGCTGGATTGACGGCAAGGTCTATGGGATGCTGGGGGCAATGCTCCCCCAGGTTGACGACCTATCCGGAAGAGGCAGCGGGTGTGGAAAAGCAAATTTTAGAATTGGTGAGTCTGGATTTTCAGTGTCCATTGGTGTTGGTCGATGAGGCGGTCGAGTTTCCGGTTGAGGGATGAGGATATATCAGCCATGTATGACTGCCGGATTAGCGCAAATTATTCCTATTTTGCCAGCACTCAAACTCTATTTCTATAACAATGAATCCTTGCATAAAAGCTAGCCAAACTCAGCCTGGAGGGCTTCATCGTGTTCGTCTGCGATCGTAGCCACGATCGTGATCAGTCGGGAGATTTCTGCTGCCGAGAGATCCTCTAAGTTACGGCTGGTAACCACCACCACTTCATAATTAAAAATGGCAAACCGGGCCTCAAAGGTTTCTGCCCAGTTCATCTCTAACAAGTGCTGCATCAATTGGGCTTCATTCTTAGCGGGTAAACTCAGCACGGATGACCAAACCGTGAGGATGTCCTCCGGCGCGTCGCCCGATAGCTGGACAAATACCTCAACGGTGCCATAGTTAAACCGCCACAGGTGCCCCGTATCCTGGGTGAGGACCATTGCACTGCCGGCTTCCCCCAGGCTAGCAATAACCGTTTCAATGATTTCGATATAGTTGGTTTTGTCGTTCGTTGTCGTTAGGGTTGTCATTGGTCTTTCTCGCAAAGGTGGACTGACTCTATTTTAGCGATCTTGCTCTACCCCATCCCCCGACTGGCCATGAGGGACGGCAGCCAGTTAACTAATATGGGAAAGCGAATTAACAAGGCCAAGATCAATAGTTGGATTAGGATAAAGGGAATTGCCCCGCGATAGATATCCTGGGTAGTGACTGAGGGGGGGGCCACGTTGCGTAGGTAGAAGAGGGCGAACCCAAAGGGTGGGGTTAAAAAGGAGGTTTGCAGGTTGACGCCCAAAAGGACCCCAAACCAAACTAAATCAATGCCTAGGGGACGGGCTACTTCAGCGCATAGGGGCACGACAATAAAGGCAATTTCAAAAAAATCAATAAAAAAGCCTAAACTAAAAACGATCAGCATTGTTAGGAATAAAAATCCCCATTCGCCGCCGGGTAGGTTACTGAAAAAACTTTGGACGACCCGTGCGCCGCCTAGCCCCCGAAAGACGAGGCTAAATGCTTGGGAGCCAATCAGGATCAACATGACCATACTGGTTGTGCGCAGGGTTGCATCGCAAACCTTGCGGAGTGCTTCCAGGCTAAGCCGCTGGTTAAAGGCGGCTAGGACGATCGCGCCTACGCAGCCAATAGCCCCGGCTTCAGTGGGGGTGGCGATGCCGAAAAAGATGCTGCCCAAAATCAATAGAATCAAAATCAGGGGCGGGATCATGACCTGTACAACCTGCTGGCCAAGGTTGGGGACCTGCCGAACACTGGCGGGTAGGGCGGGGGTCAGGTCGGGCCGTAACCAGGCCGTCAGAATAATGTGGAGGATGTAGCTGCCTGCCAGTAGCAATCCCGGTAGCAGTGCCCCGATGAAGAGGGCTCCCACGGGTACGCCTAGCTGATCTCCCAGCACGACCAGAACCACGCTAGGGGGAATAATTTGGCCCAGGGTGCCGGAGGCTGCAATTACTCCGGTGGCTAGTTGGCGATCGTAGCCATAGCGCAACATGGTGGGGAGGGAAATGAGTCCCATTGCGATGACGGTTGCAGCGACGACCCCGGTGGTTGCGGCCAACAGTGCCCCCACGGCAACGACGGCGATCGCCAATCCTCCGCGAATGCGGCCAAAGAGAATCCCGATCGTCTCTAGCAGTTCTTCGGCAATGCCAGATTTTTCTAGCATGGAACCGATGAAGATGAAGTAGGTCACCGCTAGTAGGGTGAAGTTGTTCATCGTGCCAAAAATGCGATCGGGTGTGGCGGACCACAGGGCTGGATTGAACAATAGGGTCGGATCAATGAGCTTCACCACGATGCCAATCAGGGTGAATAGCAGGGCAACCCCCCCAAAGGTGAAGGCTACCGGATAGCCTACTGCTAGCAGCAGGAGTGCTACACCAAACATGGATGGGCCTAGCCAGTCATAGCTCAACATCATCTGTCTCCGGTAAGGGCAGGTCACCCCGTAATGCCGCATAGGTTTTAATCGCCTCGGCAATGCCCTGAATGAATAGCAAGGCGAAACCAATCAGAATCATGGTTTTGATCAAATACCGGGGGAGGCCACCGGGGTCGGGTGACATTTCCCCCATGCGCCAGGACTGGGCAACGGCATTCCAGGAGTAGATGATCACTATGCTGCAAAAGGGCAGTAAAAATAGGACGGTCCCCAGGAAATCTACCCAAAGCCGGCGACGGGGGGAAAAGCGCTGATAGAAAAAGTCTACGCGCACGTGTTCGTTGTGCTTGAGGGTATAGGCTCCCCCCAGGAGGAACAGAATATCGAAGAGGTACCACTGGGCTTCGATGAGGGCGTTGGAACTCAGGTTTTGGCCAAGGCCGCGTCCGAGGAAGCGACCAATCACGTTCCAGGTCCCGATCGCGACCATTGCCAGTGCTAACCAGGCAGTGCAACGGCCCACCCATTCGTTCAGGTTGTCAATCCACCGGGCGATTCGGAGTAGTTGCTGCAAGTGTGTGTCTCCCGCTGCGTACCGATCAGGATCTTCTCATGTTGATAAGACCTTGTTGAAGGGGGCGATCGTTTTAGTGTGATCACTGGATGCTGGGACTGTACCGGAACCCGTTGCTTGTCTTAGAAGGGTTGGCGATCGACTTGGGCCTGGATTGTTGCAAAACCACAAAGACACAAAGGCACGAAGGTTATTTTTCGCTTTCCAGGCAGGCAGAATCTCATTTTTTCGACATTTTGATTTTTGAACTTTTTGAGGATTCCATTTTGACTAGATATCTGATGGATTATCTATTTTTATAGGTTCTGGCTGGTAAGTTCCCACGAACGCATTAGCTTATTTCTCAAAAGATTTTGATTTTCTTTCAAGAAAATTCCCTGAGAAAAGTTATCAGTCTATTTAGCAAAAATGGGGTATTTTTTAATCCTTAAAGTTAACTGTAGATTTTTTGTCTTTTATAAGACTTGTAAGTCTTAGTTTTAGACCCATAAATGGACTAATGCTGGTCTAGTAAGACTCATTTTAGTCTTAAAAATAGACTTATTATGAGTCTTTTATTCTTGAATGAGATAAATTTTTAGGGCATTTCAGGCGATCGGGATCAGTGGGGCCATTTCCTATCAAGTCGCATTCGTTCTGGGTCCGGAGGAAGTTCAATTGGCCTTAATTAAAATCTTAATTGAGACAGAAATACGCATATATAGACTCATTGCAAGACTATATATCTCGTTTGAGACGAATTTTCAGAGAAATGCCGCAGGCCCGTGGTGTTGTCTTGAGAGGGTTAAGGAGGAACACACCAAGGCATCAATTCTCATCTGAAACGAGGTTCCAAATCATCTAGGGATGAGGCGTCGGAATCCTGCACTGAAAACGGACTGCACGGGGTAACGTGGATTTCCGGCAGTCATCGGCGATCGCTAACCGACGCTAGTCCGGTTGGGGGGATGCGATCGTTCTATCGTGAGATAATAAGACTTTTAATTAGACTCAGATTGAGATAGCTGATCGTGTTTGAGATTGTTAGGGCGGCATGGGGACTGCCTGAAGGTGTCAGGCGGGTCGGGAAGCGTGCAATCTTCCATGTGACCTGGGCACGCTCTTGAACTTCATTACAGCCGTTCCCGCTCTAATGAAGTCCTGTCAAGCCTTGTCAGCAAGGGGCTTAAGCCCCTTGTCTGTACCTCACCAAGCAGGGAAGTTCTGTATCGACGTGCCCTAGATCCATTTACCACGCGTGACCCAGCGACGGACAAAAATGCCAAGGATGAGGGTGGTAATGAGAACGAACCAAAATAGGGAATAATGACTACTTTCCAAGCCATTGGCTAAATTCATGCCAAAGACACAAGAAATAGCAGTTAAGGGATAGAAAATAGCGGCCATAATATTGAGGCGATGACTAGCTTCGACGGATTTCATGCCAATTTTTGTTTGCTCTTCTGCCCGTTTGGCGATATTGTAATCCATCGCGTTTTTAGCATTCTCATAAATAAGATCGAGGGTACGCTCAATGTCGTAGGCCCAATCGCGCAGGCTGATGAGATCGCGATCGTGGGGGATGGCTTCACGGGCGGCCTGGAGGGTAGCATGGAGGTTTTGGGCCGCCAGTCGCAGGGGAAAAATCGCCTCCAGTAACCGAAAATAAGCATCGGCGTCTGTGGCTTTCGCATAGTCTTGCTCAAATTTCTCGACGGCGGTGCTGTACTCCTGAAGGTGTCTGGTCAGGGTGTCAATGCCAACACCGCCACTGCTGTGTTCCCAAGCACCGTTGGGTTTGCGCCAGAAAAAGACGGGCTGGCGATCGCGATCGTGCGGTTGGGGTACCCGATGCAGGACCAGTAGCAGGTGGTCATCAGCCGTCATGGCCCGCTGTTTACCGGCGGTGTTCAAGCCAAAACGGTTTGTGATACTGGTGGGTAGTTTCCAAGAAGCGGGTAGTTTCATATCTGGTGAATGACTAGGGGTTGGCCAAGCGGTAGGCCATAACATGGGTCGGGCGTTAAATTTGGGCGTGAGCGGGGGCAAACTGAGGCCGATCGCGTTACTCTAGTCCTAGTATGACAAGGCTTTCCGCCCTAGAAACCCCCTCGACGATCGTGCCCAGAAGGCCGAGCAAGAATTTAGTCCAAATTTAGTCCAAAATAAATTTTCTTGCTTTGGAATGCTTGTCAGACAAGGAATATACAAATTGGGTCACCTGCGGGGCACGCAGGGCACCCAGAGAATTGGGGCCAAAGCGACCGGATTTGCCAGCCTGGGAGAGGGGGAGCGATCGGCGCTTGTAGCAAGATTGAGAACGCTTCTTAGCCTTGGTGCCGATCATTCCCTTTGATCTGCCAGCAGCAAAAGAGTTTGGGCTGATTGAGGGCGAACTCAAGCCACTGGGTAAACCAACCGGTAAACTGGACGCCATGATGGCCACCATAGGTCGTAATCAGGGAGCGATCGTCGTTACCAACAATCGCAGGCATTTTGAAAATATCCCCCGCCTTCAGATCAAAAATTGACTCACCCTATAGGGGATGGCTTCTATCCGGAACTAGAGCCAAAATCACTGTATCTCTGAATAACTTGAAGTAGATAAGTAAAGTTTAATAACGCGGATAAATATTGGGATTTCTTGCCAGATTTTAAGCCCTATCCGGTTGCCGATCGTCTCAATTATTACATCAGTTAGCCTAGCGATTCCCCCTAAACTTGATTTGTTCCCAAGCACTGGATAGATAACTTCCCCCCCGGAACTCCACATTTCAGCCATACAATCAAACCAGGAGTCCTAACCTCATGATAGATATCCGACTCACGATCGACCCTGATGCCTTCACCGGGACCAACGATGCGGAAAAAATCTTTGCCTTCCGGGCAAATGACACCATCAACGGCAGCGGGGGGGATGATTTTATCTACGGCGGCAAAGGCGATGACTCCCTGGTCGGCGGGGCTGGCAACGATACCCTGCGTGGCGATCTTGACAACGACACCGTCCTGGGCGGCGATGGTAACGATCAACTTTTTGGCGGTCGGGGCAACGACCTGCTCATGGGCGGCAATGGCAACGACACCCTCTCCGGAGATCGCGGCAACGATACCCTAACCGGTGGGGCCGGGGCCGACACCTTCGTGATCAGTGGCCTTGACGGCATTGACATCGTCACCGACTTCAATCCAGGGGAAGACACCCTGGCGATCCAGGACAATCGTCCCGTCAATCTCAAACCCGGTTTAGGGCCAGAAGCCGGGAATACCTTGATCTTTGATGCCGTAACAGGTGCCTTGATGGGCAAATTACTCAACGTAACCAATGTGCCCGGATCAACCCTGGATCTAACGGGCCGGGTCAGTGCCCAATCAACCAACGCCGCTGGCAACATTGACGGCCCCATCGCCGCGACTCTACAACCCCCCAGTGGCAATAACGCCTCCTGGGATAGCTTTAACACAATCGACCCAGCCACCAAGCTTGACCCTTACTTTGGGTGGGATGCCGTTGAAAATAGCTTCGAGTTTGATCTCATCAATGGAGTTCCCAAGGCAACATTGGCGATCGTGGCCCCCGATCGCGACGAGCAAATTGAACTCCGGCTGGACTTGGCTACCCTGGACACGCAAATACAGGCACTCAACTACGGCTTTGCCGCCGCTCTCTATGAGATCGCCGCCCCCTTCCCTAATAGCGTTCAGATCTCCCTCGTGCCTGGGGGCACCCCTACCACCGTCGTCAGCCTCTTAACTTAAATTTAAGTAACCCCTGGAGCAGCTTGCCAAAATTTGCCACCATAGAGGCAAGCTAGTTGCCCGCCCAATCCTATCTCCTCCCCTAGGCGACGCCACCTCTGGGTCATGATTGTTCACCTCCAGTGCCTTAACCATGCTGCTATCCCGCTCCCTTGGACTACTGCTCACCGGCCTCTGCTTATCTGCCTGTCGCGGTGACCAGGCAACCGTTGGCACTTCTGCCCAAAACCTGTCCTATGCGAGTCATGCACCTGCCACCCACACCAACCCCTCCGGGCGTCAGAAACAGGTGCTGGCTCGCCAGGGTGCATCTACCCATGTCAACATGGGGCAGGGGACACTTGGAGCCGGAGCGGGACCGGAAGCGAGCACCTTACCCCGTGGGATTGCAGGCACTACCCATTTACTTTTGAAGCCTGCGGGTCCCCCTCGGCAGGATAATTCTAGGGATACCTTTAGAACCCGTGTGCGGTGGACCCATTACGCCTACGATGACCCCATCATTTACCCGGGCCAACCCGGACGAGCACACCTACACCTATTTTTGGGCAATGCGAGTGTGGATGCCTTTACGACCAAAGACAACATCCGCAGCCGCTGCCGTAGTGCCGCAGCCGGTGGGATCGCCAACTGCAGTGCCTATTGGGTACCCGCGCTATTAGATGCCCAGGGCAACGTCGTTAACCCTCGGCCCATGAGTTTGATCTACTACAAAGCCGGGTATCAGGTCCAAAATCCCCAAGATTCAGTGGTACCGCCCCAGGGTCTCCAGATTGTGGCCGGAGATGCCAACGCCACCCCCGACCAACCACAGGATCGCGATCGTTTCTTCTGGAACTGTGGTGGCAGCCCCTACAACGCCCGCACACTCCATATCCCGACCGACTGTGCCCCCGGTTCCACCCTCGCATTGGAAGTCCGCTTCCCGGCCTGTTGGAACGGTCGCGATCTGACATCACCTGATCATACAAGTCATGTTAGTTATGGGCACCAAGGGCGTTGCCCCAGTTCCCATCCCGTTGTACTTCCCAACATTACCTTCAACATCATGTGGGATGTGGGACCTGCCGGTACCCAGGGTTGGCGGCTGGCCTCGGATAGCTATCCCATCACCCCACAAACCCCAGGCGGCTACTCCCTCCATGCCGATTGGATCATGGGTTGGGACCCCCAAATCGCTAAACGTTTTTTGCAGCACTGCAACCATGCCTTTAAGGACTGTGGGGTTGATAACCTAGGAGACGGAGAGGCCCTCGACTTCTCGTTCGCAGAACAAGGTTGAACCGGAAGCGAGGCTGAACCCCATTGTTCCACGATGCCCCCGGTCCAGGAAGTCAACCAGGAAGTCAACATGAATCAGGGTGACTCGCACGCCAACTCGCCCCCAGCCCCTACCGCCCCATCTACTCC